>SKMG01000400.1 GCA_007121175.1 Trueperaceae bacterium
CTCATGGCGGAACTGGCCGGCCTGCGCCTCCGCGAGCGCTCGGCGGGATGGAAGCGCGAGCCGTTCACGGGCGAGAGCCGCCAGCACGTGAGCGTCTGGGAGAAGCCCCGGCCGTAGGCCGGCGCGAGCCGAGAGCGGCGAGGCCGTGGGTTCACGAGCCCGGTCAGGCTCGAGAAGGGCTACGAGGGTCGCAAGCGACGGTACCGACGCCGCCGCTCACGCCATCACGACGCACACCTTGCCCGACTCGCCCTCGTCGGCGGTGCGATACGCCTCGGCGGCCTCCTCCAGCCCGAAGGTGTGCGTGACGATCCGCTCGGGGTTGAGCCGCCAGGCGTCGAGGCGCTCCAGCAGATCCTCCATGTGCTTGGTGCTCGTCACCCACGAGCCGAAAAGCGTGAGCTGCTTGTGGATGATCGCGTGGCTGACGTCGACCTCGTCCAGGTCCGGCCCCTCGCCGACCAGGGCGACCCGACCCCAGCGTCTCGTTCCGGCAATCGCCAGGGCCCGGCCCGCGCCGGCTCCCGAGCACTCGATCGAGACCTCGCAGCCGTGCCCGCGCGTGAGCTCGAGGAGCTGCCCCAACGCCCCCTCGGAGGCGACCGCGTGGTCGACGCAGCCGGCGTCCTCGGCGATGCCGAGGCGCGCCAAAGAGACGTCGACGCCGATGATCTCGCGGGCGCCCATCGCTCGCGCCACCAGGCCCGCCGCCATGCCCACGGGCCCCAGGCCCACGACGAACACCCGATCGAGCCCTGAGACGCCGACGCGCGTCAAGGCCTCGTACACCGTGCCGAACCCACACGACACGAGTGCACCGTCGATGTAGCTCAGGCTCTCCGGAAGCGCCGCGCACGCGTTCTCATCCGCCAGGAGATAGTCCGCGTGACCACCGTCGCGCTGCCAGCCATACGCCGCCCGCAACGGCGACGTGCACGAGATCATGTAGCCGTGGCGGCAGTCGTTGCACACGCCGCAGCCGCCGATGTGGTAGACGACGACTCGGTCACCGACCTCGAAACGTCTGCAGCCCGGGCCGACGGCGGCGATCTTCCCGCAGGGCTCGTGGCCAGCGATGACGTTCTGGTAGGCCTCCGGGCCGGTGCCCAGATGCTCGCGGTAGATCGCGCGCAGGTCGCTGCCGCAGATCGACGAGGCCTTCATTTCGATGAGCACCTGGCCATGGCCCGCTTCGGGCATCGGGAACTCGCGTATCTCGACCTTTCGTTGACCCGGTAGGATGACGCCTCGCATCGACTCAACGCTCCTCTTTTCGACAAGGCACTCGAAGAACTCGGACGACCACCATGATCGAAGGCACGTCATTGTACTGCATGGGGTCGCCGGCTCTCTTGCGAGCGTGGCTGGACCGCTGGCGATGCGCGGCGCTCGGGCGCCGTGCCGTTGGCCCAGCCTCGAGGCTCGCACCGGCCGCCTGCTCCTTTCGCATGCTCAGTATCGCCGCGAACGAGAGGACATTCCTCTCTGCTTCCGGCCGGAGGCGCCCTTTATGCTGGCCAGAACGCAATCGAACCGAAAGCGAAGGTGCTCTGGAGGCACGTGGCTAGGGGAGGAGGTGTACGAACCAGGATCACCGCTGGCAGGGCTGGGCGATTGCCCGGCCCGTTCTCGCGTGCCCGGAGACTACGAACGACGTGGCGGCGGGCGCGTTGTGAATGTGAGGAGTCATATGGTGCCAGGACTGTGGACAAGGTCGCGCCTGTGCCGTGGCGCTGCGCTGCTGCTGGCAGCGATGGCGTTGTCGTTCGTGCAGGCTCAGCTCGAGGGGACGACCATCACCGTGGCGCTACGCTCGCTGCCGGAGACAGACGTCATCGTCGCGAGGCTGCCGGAGTTCCAGCGCGACACTGGTATCACGGTGAACATCGTGACTTACCCGGAACTGCTGCTCCGCGAGCGGACCATCGCCGACCTGTCGACGGGCGCGGGCCTGTTCGACGTCATCGCCGTGGACAGCGTCTGGGTCCCGGAACTCGTCGAGGCTGGCTGGTTGCTGCCGCTGACCGAGTTCGTGACCGAGGAAGACGACATCGGAGACTTCGCCCAGAGCTCCCTCGATCTCTTCTCCTGGCAAGGCACGCTCTACGGCGCGCCCGTCTACGCTGAGATCACGCATCTGATGTACCGCAAGGACCTGTTCGAAGACGCAGGCTTCGACCCACCCGAGACGCTCGAGGAGCTGCGTGAGATCGCCGCTCACTTCCACGATCCGCCCCGCATGCACGGGATTGCCATGAGGGGACTGCGCGGCGATGGGATGAACATCTACACGTGGTCGCAGTGGCTGCGCTCCTACGGCGGCGAGTTCTTGGACGAGGAGTCGAGGCCAGCCTTCAACGACGAGGCCGGGGTCCAGGCCACGCAGGAGTATGCCTCGCTGCTCCAGGACTTCGGGCCGCTCGGCGTATCGAGCTACGGTTGGGACGAGGTGCAGACTGCGTTCGTGACCGGCCGGGCAGCGATGATCATCGACGCGAACAACTTCTACACCCGCATCGAAGATCCGAATCGCTCCGAGATCGCTGGACAGATCGGCTACGCGAACGTGCCCGCGGGCCCGGCTGGCCTGTTCCCAGGCAACTACGCCCTCGGCTTCGCGATCAGCGCTGTCGGCGTCGACGATGAAGCTGAACAACAGGCAGCCACCAGGTTCATCATGTGGGCGACCAGTCCGGAGATCCAGCTCGCATCGATCGATGCCGGCATCGTGAGCCAGACGCGCACGTCTGTGCTCGAGAGCGACGCCTTCAGCGAGCGGATCGATGGTGACTGGATCCAATCGACGCTCGAGTCGTGGGAGTTGACCCACGCGAACTACCGTCCGCGCTTCCCGGGATGGCGCGTCATGGGCTCGGCGCTCGGCATCGCCGTCGAAGAGGTCATCGCAGGGATCAAGCCTGCCGAGCAAGCGCTCGAAGAAGCGGCCGCCTCAACCGAGACTGCTTTCAGGGATGCGGGCATCCTCGGGCAGCCTCGGCCGTACGATCTCCCCTAGACGCGACCCGGGCAGCAACGGTCGTGACTGACAGGCGCAGACGCTGGAGTGGAAGGGAGGAGAAGCCCAGGCTTCTCCTCCTGCCTCCCTTGCTCGCACTGCTCGTCGTCGCCCTCTTCCCCCTCGGGTACGCGATCTACATCGCACTGCACAACATCAACGTCGCCACTCCGCACATCGAGCCGGTGTTCGTCGGCCTCGACAACTTCCGGCGTGTGCTGACGACTGCGCGCAGCGTCAACGCGTTCGTCAACACCTTCAACTACGTGCTGTTCGCCATCGCCGTCCAGCTCGTGCTCGGCCTGCTCATCGCCGTGTTGATCCACCGCTCGTTCTCGCAGCGTGGGCAGGCGTGGCTGGCTGTCCTGCTGATCCTGCCGATGGCGATTCCGAAGGTCGTCGCGGCGCTGGTGTGGAACGTCATCTACAACCCGCTCGTCGGGCCGCTGAACTACCTCCTGAGCGTGGTCGGCCTGCGGCCGGTCGCATGGCTGCAACAGCCTGGACTCGCGCTCTACTCGGTGGCGATGGTCGACGTATGGCAGTGGACCCCGTTCGTGGTGCTGATATTGCTCGCGGGGCTCGAGGCCCAACCGAGAGAAGTGCATGAGGCCGCCGAGATCGACGGTGCGACGGGCTTCCAGAGCTTCCTGTTCATCACGCTGCCGCTGCTCAAGCCCTTCGTGACGGTGGCGGTGCTCTTCCGCTCGCTCGAGGCGATGCGCACCTTCGACTACATCTACGTCTTGACCGGCGGCGGGCCCGGCATCACGACGGAGACGCTCGATCTCTATGGGTACCAGATCGGCGTGGCGGAGCAAGGCGCCATCTCGATCGCTACCGCGGCTGCTCTCTTGCTGCTGCTCGTGACCATCATCTTGAGCACCATCTGGGTGCGCCAGATGAAGTGGGGGGCGGAGCCATGAGCCGCAAGCGACGCGCCGCGCCACCCGCACGCCGGGGTCGCCGGGCACTCGGCTCCCTCGTCGCGAAGCTCATCGTGCTGGGTTTCTTCCTGGTCCTCTATCTGCCCATCGCCTGGATGCTGACGATGGCCTTCAAGCGGCGGGTGGACATCACCGCCATGCCGCCTCGGATCTTCTTCACCCCGATCCTGACCAATTTCGAGTGGCTGTTCGTACACCAGGACATGATCTGGCCGATCATCCGGAGCGTGCTGGTCGCACTCGGTTCGGTCGGCATCGCCCTGGCGCTGGGATCGATGGCCGCCTACGCCCTTTCCCGCGCCCGTTGGTGGCGCCAACAGGACATCGAGTTCTTCATCATCTCCACGCGCATGCTGCCGCCCATCGCACTCATCCTGCCCTACTACGCGATCTGGATCCAGTTTCGCTTGTTCGACAACCTCGTTGCGCTGGCGTTCGTCTACTTGGCGATCAACCTGCCGCTCGTGATCTGGTTGATGCTCGGCTACTTCAGGAGCATACCGGTGGAGATCGACGAGGCTGCGCGCGTCGACGGCTGCAGCCTCATCGGCTCCTTCTGGTACATCGCACTGCCGGTGTCCAAGGGTGGGCTGACCGTGGCGGCGATCCTGGGATTCATCTACACCTGGGGCGAGCTCTTCTTCGCCTACCTGCTCACCGCGGTCAACAAGACCGTGCCCGTGGCCCTCGCGTCGTTCATGGTGGTGGGCCTCGACGTCCGGTATGGCGAGATGGCGGCTGCGGGTACGCTGGCGGCCATCCCTTCGTTGATCCTCACGATCATCGCGCGTAACTCACTCGTCAGCGGTTTCCGCAGCCTCGCTGGCCTCCGGTGACCTCGAGAACGCGACGACGTTCGGGGACGTCGTCGGCGGCCTCCTACGCTCCATCCCCCATCGACCGCAGAGGCGAGACATGAAGGAACACGACATGACCGACCGCATCGCCGTCGTCACGGGAGCGGGACGCGGCATCGGGCGGGAGATCGCGGTCGTGCTTGCAGAGGCGGGCGCCACCGTCGCATGCGCCGACATGGACGGTTCGACAGCCGAGGACAGCGCCGGGCACTTGCGCGAGGCCTTCGGCGGCGACCACGCGGCCTTCACCGTCGACGTCCGCGACTCCGCCGCCGTGACCACTCTGTCTGAACGCGTCATCGGAGCGTTCGGGCGGGCCGACGTGCTGGTGAACAATGCCGGCATCGCCCTCACCGTGGCCGCCGAGGTTATGACCGACGAGCAATGGCACGACGTGATCGACGTCAACCTGAACGGTGTCTTCTACGCCTCGCGGGCTTTCGGGTCGCACATGCTCGAACGCGGCCGCGGTGCGATCGTGAACATCGCGTCCATGTCGGGCCTCATCGTCAATAAGCCGCAGGGACAGGTGGCATACAACGCCTCGAAGGCCGCGGTGATCCACCTGACGCGGTCGATGGCAGCCGAGTGGGCCCCCCGTGGCGTCCGGGTGAATGCGGTGTCGCCCGGGTACATCGTCACCGAGATGAACCGTCGGGCCCTCGAGCGGTTCCCAGACTGGGAACGCGAGTGGCTCTCCATGACACCCACGGGCCGCCTGGGCATGCCCCGCGACGTCGCTTTGGCGGTGGCATACCTGGCGTCGGACGCCGCGGCCTACGTGACTGGAGCGAATCTCGTGGTCGACGGAGGCTACACGGCCTGGTAAGCCCGCCGACCCTGGCCGGGACTCACTAGGAGGGTGATACCTCGCCGAGGTCACCAGGGAGGTCATCGAGCGAGCCGCGACCATGCGCGTGCGGCCGCCCACACGGCGAACAGGCTGCCAGTTGCCGGCACGGTGCCAGCCGCATATCGTGACGCACGCCAATCGAGAGGGCTCGTCGCGAACGAGCAGGGAGGGTCCGTATGGTCACCGGGTTGCGCAGCACCGCCATGGCCCTGGCGACCGTGGTCCTGAGCGGGTGCGCCGCCCTCTACAACCCGGCAACGCAGTCCGTGGCAGTGGACAGCGTTCCGCTCGAACCGTCCGTGTTCGTGGACGGCGAGTTCAGGGGCACGACGCCGCTCACGCTCAGACTCGACAACCGGACGCCAACGACGATGACGCTGCGGTTGCCGGACGGGCGCGAACGGACGGTCGTCTTGGATCGCCAGTTCCATGGCCAGTCGTTCGCGGTGAGCCTGGTTCCGGCCGCGCTGACCGGCGGGGCGTTGCTCGCCCTACGGGATCGATCCAGGCTCACGCCAATGTAGCCGGCCGGAATGTGTCAATAGGGTGCAGCCGGCTCGAGGTGCGAGACGCCGGTCGACGACGCGGCCGCATCCGATGCACGCGCTCACAGCCCCCAGTCGTGGTACGCCTTCGGAGCGAGCCAGGCCATGAGGAACCCCGCGAGTGTCCCGATCGAGGCCAGCACCACGATCGCGACCACCGGTTGCACCAACGCCACCAACACCACGATGGTGTGACCCGCGAGCATGGCGAACCAGGTGCCCGAGATCCAGGAGAACGTGCGCAGGTGCATCGGCTCGAGCCAGGCGTCGATCGCTTGTGCTCGCAGCAGGAGGCTGAGGTACAGGCCGGTGACGATCATGAAGATGAGGGCGAACTGGATGACGGCGGCGCTCGAGGTGGGCGCGCTGCCGAGCACGTCGATCGCGTACGGCGCCAACGCCACGGCTCCCAGCATCGCCAGGTTGATGACGATGAGTCCGGGTTCGACGACGCGGAGCACCCCCAGGAAGCGGTGGTGGTACCACCACACCTGGGCGATCAGTCCGAACCCGAGCAAGACCACCGCGAGCTGCGGCAGGTGAGCGATGAGCGCCGGGCCGAGCTGATCGGCGGGCACGTCGGGGCGATCGAGCGAGAGCACCAAGAGCGTCAGGGCGATGGCGAACACGCCGTCGCTGAGGTTCGCGACGCGCCCGAACTGAGGCGTGTCCCGACCGTAGCGGCGATCGGAGACGGCGACCGCGGCATCCGCGTTGGCCGTGGCGAGCGGACGGCCCTTGGGAGAGCGGACACCCGCTCCGCGGCGACCCAGCCGAGATCCAACGCGGAGCGAACGGCGCCAGTCCGGCCCAGGCACGCCAGTCACTGCGGGCAGCCGCCGGCGTCGCCCCGGCCGTCGAACCGGGTCAAGACCGCCCCCTGAGCACCCATCGCTACCAACACTCGCCTGCCTCCTCTCGTCGGTCCGGCGCGGGCCTTCAGCCGGGTGCAGGCACCTTCGGCTCACCGCCTCGCCGCTGCCCGTTTCCGGCAGAGCGTCGCACACATCGGCTGGAACTTCAACGCCAGGAGCGCATGGCCGGCTAGCAGAAGGGATGATCCACACTCGGCTCGGCCAGAAGGGGCCGACCGAAAAACCCTCGGGTGCTCCGTGTGCCGAGCAGCGAAGGGCACCGCCTCGCCGACTCAACCGCGAGGTGAGGACGCTCAGAACCGCGGTCGGCGCCTTCAGTCGGGCTCGACCGTCCAGCCGCCGAGGCCGCGGCTGCCGGCTCCGGCGGCGCCGACCACGAGATCGTCGAGCACGACGCTACCGCCGGCCCGACGGAGGCCCGCCCGGCGGACGCGGCGCCC
>SKMG01000355.1 GCA_007121175.1 Trueperaceae bacterium
AGGAGCTCCCGTGCGCTTCGGCCGAGCGCGTTCTCGAGGCCCGTGTGCCGCTCGAAGGCCGGGTTGGCCTCGATGAAGTGGTAGTCGATCGGCCGATCGTCTTCGTCGAAGGTGACTTTGAGGATGCAGAACCCTTCGTCGATCGACTCGAAGAGGGTGCGGTAGCGCTCCTCCGAGGCGGCGAGAGCCCGACGCGCCATGACCTGCGCCGAGATGTCGTTGAAGTAGCAGACGACGCCGTAGCTGCCGTCGGGGAGGCGGATGCGTTCGGTGCGCCAGTCGTAGTACTCGGTCACTCTTCGGTCAGAGCGCACCTCGGCGACTTCTGGTTCGTGATACGTGACGCCGGTCTCGAGGGTGCGGCGGAAGACCTGCATGCTGCGTTCGACCAGGCTCCGGGGCCAGATGGTGCCGATGAACTGCTCGAAGTCTCGGCCAATGAGGTCGGGGACGTCACCGAACGCCTGTTGGGCGATGGGGTTGGCTTCGATGATGCGGAAGTCGCGGTCGATGAGGTAGATGCCGATCGGTGCTCGCTGGATGAGGGCGTGGAACTGCTCACTGCGGTGTCGCAGTTCGTCTTCGGCGGTCTTGCGTGCAGTGATGTCGGTGAAGTGGACGGCCACCCGGCGGCTGGTCGGGATTCCGAAGCGCCAGGCGTAGACGTCCAGCCAGCGGCCGAGCTGCTCGGCTGCCTGGGTGAGCCGGACGGCGTCTCCGCTGCGGGCGACCTCGGCGTAGGTGTCGATCCAATGACGTTCGAGGCAAGGTACCAGCTCGAGAGCGGTCTTGCCGATGACGTCGTGGAGGCCGGTGTGCTCTCCGAACGCGCGGTTGGCCTCAATGAACCGGTAGTCGACGGCCTGACCTTGGTGGTCGTAGACGATCTCGATAATGCAGAACGCCTCGTCGAGCGCGTCGAAGACCGAGCGGTACGACGCCGCGAGCGCTTCGTCGGTCAACGCGTCGGCGGGGATCCGCCTGATGGCCTCGCTGCCGAGGGCCGCCCCCAAGCGATGGTCACCAGCACAGGACGAGCTCATCACTGCCCCTCACGCGATCCTCCTCGTCCGAATGTACCGGGACACGGCAGGCTGGCGGGCTCGTGGGCCACGACGGGTAGATTATCGTGACGCTGCGAGGGCTTTGATGAGGGCCGGCTACATTGTGAGCGACGTCTCGCGCGGGCCTCCTGGTGTCGCCGGCCGTCGCTGGCGATAACCACGCCCTGCAACTAGGTCCTTTGATCCACCGGACGCCGAATCATCACTCCTGCGCCCTACACATGATCCGCTGGAGCAGCGCTAGGTTGAGCGAGTGGCACCACCGTACCGCGCTCGGTAGCGGTGGCGGTGCCCTCGAGCCGGCCGTGGAGGTTGCTTGTGAAGGAGCCTTCGGAGCAGCGCGCGGCGCCCCGACGCAGAGAGCGGCGGCATGGCGGTGCCGGACGGTCCTCGCATGCCGGTGAGCCGACGGCGGACGACACGGATCACGCGCGTCACGAGGCACCCGAAGGGCACGATGCGCACGCCGGGCACGATGCGCACGCCGGGCACGATGCGCACGGCGGGCACGATGCGCACGGCGGGCACGATGCGCACGCCGGGCATTCGGTGGAGGCGTTCCGCTCGAAGTTCTGGATCTCGCTCATCCTCACGATCCCGGTCGTGTTCTGGTCCGAGCACATCGAGATGCTCCTCGGGTACCGCGCCCCGGTGTTCCCCGGGTCAGCCTGGATCCCGCCCGTGCTCGGCACGGTCGTCTTCATCTACGGCGGCTGGGTGTTCCTGCAGGGGGCCTCTCGCGAACTGAGGGCGCGCCTGCCGGGCATGATGACGCTGATCGCCCTGGCGATCACGGTGGCGTTCGTCTTCTCGTGGTCGGTGGAGCTAGGGCTGATCGAGGCGCTGGCGCTGTGGTGGGAGCTCGCGACGCTGGTGACCATCATGCTGCTCGGCCACTGGGTCGAGATGCGCTCGATCGACCAGGCTCGCGGGGCCCTCGAGGAGCTCGCCAAGCTCCTGCCCGACACTGCGAACCGCGAGACGAACGGCGGCACCGAAGTGGTGCGCGTCGACGAGCTGAGATGGGGCGACGTCGTGCTGGTCCGCCCCGGCGAGAGCGTGCCGGTCGACGGTGTCATCAGGCGGGGCAGCAGCGAGCTGAACGAGGCGATGATCACCGGCGAGTCGCGGCCGGTCGAGAAGGGAGAGGGCGACGAGGTGATCGCCGGGACGATCAACGGCGAGGGCTCGCTCCGAGTCGAGGTCACCGGTGTTGGCGACGAGACCAAGCTCTCGGGGATCATGCGCTTGGTCGCCGACGCCCAGCAGTCGAAGTCACGCTCGCAGCATCTGGCCGATCGCGCGGCGCGCCTGCTGACCTTCGTCGCGATCACCGCCGGCGTCCTCACGCTCGTAGTCTGGCTAGCCCTCGGAGCCGCGCTCGACTTCTCGGTCGTGCGGATGGTGACGGTGCTGGTGATCTCGTGCCCGCACGCCCTGGGATTGGCGGTTCCGCTGGTGGTCGCGATCTCGACCTCGATGGGTGCCGCGAACGGCCTCCTGGTGCGCGATCGGCGCGGCCTCGAGGAGGCCAGGAACGTCGACGTCGTGGTGTTCGACAAGACCGGCACGCTCACGCTCGGCGAGCACCGAGTGGTGGAGATCGTGACGGCCCCGGGCCTCGAGGAGGACGAGGCGCTGCGGCTGGCCGCCGGCGTCGAGGCGGAGTCCGAGCACCCGATCGCGCGCGGCATCCTGGCAAGTGCCCAGGAGCGCGAGCTCGAGGTGCCCTCCGCCGAGGGCTTCCGGGCGATGACCGGCAAGGGCGTTGCGGCCACGGTCGAAGGAACGGAGTACCGCATGGGCGGGCCTGCTCTCTTGGAGGCCGAGGGAGCTGAGCTCCCGGACTCCCTGCGCGCCGCGGCGGAGCGCGCAGCGGAGCGCGGCCAGGCCACCATCGCGCTGCTCCGCGGCGGCGAGGTGCTGGCGCTGTTCGCCGTCGCCGACGCCATCCGCGAGGAGAGCCGCGAGGCGGTGCGGGCGCTGCACGAGCGCGGCATAGTAGTCGCGATGCTCACGGGCGATGCGGCGGCGGTGGCGAACGCCGTGGCCGCAGAGCTCGGCATCGATACGGTGTTCGCCGAGGTGCCGCCGGAGGAGAAGGCGGCGAGGATCCAGGAGCTGCAGGGGCAGGGCAAGCGGGTGGCGATGGTCGGAGACGGCGTGAACGACGCGCCCGCGCTCGCCACCGCCGACGTCGGCATCGCGATCGGCGCCGGTACCGACGTGGCGGTCGAGGCCGGGCACATCGTGCTGGTGCGCTCGGACCCGCGCGACATCCCCAAGATCGTGACGCTGTCGCGTGCCACCGGGCGCAAGATGGTCCAGAACCTGTGGTGGGCCGCGGGCTACAACATCGTCGCCATCCCCTTGGCGGCGGGGGTGCTGGCCGGCTGGGGGATCGTGCTGACGCCGGCGGTGGGTGCGGTGCTGATGTCGGCCAGTACCGTCATGGTGGCCGTCAATGCCCAGCTGCTCAGGCGCGTCTCGCTGTGACGGCGGCCTGTACGTCGAGTGGCCGCCGCGGCGGTGCGCGGCACGACGGCCTTTCACATTGACGACGAGACGCTGCCGACATCGAACATCGACAGTGGCGGCTAGACTGCGACATGGTCGCGGCGACGAGCCCCGTGCGCAGCATTTCGGATCTCTCAGCCTCTTCCTAGCATTTTCATGTCGAGATCTTTATACTGTTGCGACGGGCTCTGGAACGCGACCACACGCGGATCCGTACCGTGGAAGGAGCGACCATGGAACCGACCATCGAACGCACGACGCGCGGCCGGAAGAAGGTCACGTTCACCATCGAAGAGGGACCCGAGATCGAGAAGACGCCCGCTAGCTCAGGCAGCGGCTTCGGCCGCGTGCTCACCCTCACCGCAGCCCTCGTCGCCGGCTTCACGGTGGCATCGAAGGTGGTCAAGACCAAGAAGAAGACCGGCTCGGATGCCATCTTCGTGAGCGAGAACGTCGTCATCAACCGACCGGTGAACGAGATCTACCGGTTCTGGCGCAACCTGTCGAACTTACCCCGGGCGATGAGCCACATCGAATCGGTGGAGCAGCGGAGCGGTAACCGCTCGCACTGGAAGGCCAAGGGGCCGGCCGGCACCAAGATCGAGTGGGATGCCGAGACCCTGGTGGACCGTGAGAACGAGATCATCTCCTGGCGCTCGCTCGAGGGCGCGACGGTGCGCAACGAGGGCACGGTGCGCTTCAAGGACGTCGGCAACGGTCAGCGGACCGAGGTCAAGGTGTCACTCACCTATCATCCTCCCGGCGGTCCGCTCGGCGCCAGCATCGCCAAGCTGCTCGGCGCGGAGCCGTCGAAGCAGGTGGCCGAGGACCTGCGCCGGTTGAAGAAGGAGCTAGAGACCGGCGGCACCAGCCCTGGTACGGCCAGTCCCGGCCCCCGCAACTGACCTCATTGCGCGGCGCCCGGTCTCGCGGAAGCGCTCGGCGGCACGCCACCGAGCGCTCTCTCTGGGGCAAGAGGCCGCCGCGGCCGCACGGCACGCGATGCCGGACGCCTATGCAGATCGTCGCGAGACGGCCGCGCGGCTCTAGGACGCCGGGGGCGGACGCCAGTCTCTGACCTGGCGCGTCCAGGCCGCGAGGTTGCGCAGCAGTTGGCGCACGAAGCTGCGCGCGTCCTCGTCGATCAGTGCGCCGTCGTCGTCGAACGCGCTCGCGGCGTTGGGCACCATCACCTCGGGCCGCTGGAGCACGAGCGCGTCGTTGTAGGCGAGCACCTTGCGCAGTTCGGCCTGGGCTCGAGCGGTACCGAACCGCCCGACCGTGGCGCCCATGACCGCGGTCGGCTTGCGCTGTAGCGGCGGATCGCTCGGTGGGCGTGAAGCCCAATCCAGCGCGTTCTTGAGCACCCCGGGCAGGCTGTGCTGGTACTCCGGCGTGGCGATGAGCAGCGCGTCGGCCTCGCGGATGCGGCGCTTGAGGGCGGCCACGGTGTCGGGATCGCCCCTCTTCTCGACGTCGGCGTCGTAGAAGGGAACGCCGCGCAGGTCCAATAGCTCGATCTTCAGGTCGTCGGGAGCGAGCTCGATCGCCGAGCGCAGGAGCTTGCGGTTGAACGAACCGCTGCGCAGGCTGCCGGCGATGCCGGCGACTCGGATGACGTCTGGACGCATGGTCTGCCTCCTCGGGTCAGGGTAGGAGCTTCGTTCCAGCACGGAGGTAGCGCAGCGGGGCGATCGGTGCGATAGGCTACGAGGCGATGTCGTCGCCTCCCGGCGGGCCGCCCCCGAGGTCGCCATGCGCGAAGCCGTCCACCGAGCGCTCGAGCCCGAGCCCTACGAACCCACCCGGCGCCACTTCCTGAGCGCCGTCGGCCGCAGCCTGGCTGCGCTCGGCCTCATCGCCGCATCTGGCTCGTCACTCGCCCGAGCCGCTGGCGGTCAGGCCGCCGAACGCCCGGGCCACGCCGTCGCCGGCATGCCCGGACGCGGTCCGCTGCTGCCGCCGCGCCCCATCCCCTGGCGCGAGGCGACCTGCGCGTTCTGCGAGATGAGCATCGCGACGCCCGCCGGCGCGCCCCAGGGCGAGGGCTTCAGGGAGCGCACCTATGCCCAGTGGGTAGTGGCGGAGAACGGCGCCGGGCCGGACGGAGCGCTCCACTTCGAGTCGATCGCCTGCGCGCTCAACTACGCCTTCGTCCATGGTCTCCGGGACGGTGCAGACGCGACGCTCTACGTGACCGACGCCGCCGGCAGCCTGCCGGCCAGCGCGGAGGTCCTGCTGCCGGGACGGCAGGCGCTGTTCCATTGGGGCGAGCAACTGCGCGTGGCCATGAACGCCCGTTTGATCGCCTTCACCGACGCCGACGCCCGGCAGGCGCACGCGCTGGCGCACCCCGACGAGGGGCGCCAGGCGAGTTACCGGCTGCCGACCCTCGAGGACCTCGCGCCGCTCCCCGAGATGAACCTGATCTCTCTGCTCGCGCGACACGCCGGTATGCTCGGGGAGCGGTGAGTCGTGGCCCAGCGTGAGTGCCGAGACGGCCGCGCCCTCAGCCGGCGCGGGGCGCTCGCGCGCATCGGGCGGCTGCTCGCGGCGGCGCTGCTGGCGGCGCTGCCGGCCGGATCAGCCCGGGCCGGGCGCATGGCCGGGGCGACGCCGGACGAGGCAGCGAGCCGTGATGACGGTCCCGGCCCTGCTCCGGTCCGCGTCGGCGCCCTGCGCTGCCCGTACTGCTCGATGAGCGTGATCGATGCCCGTTTCGCCGCCCAGCAGGTGACCACCGGCGGTCGCGTGTACGTCTACGACGCCATCGAGTGCCTGGTCGACCACATCGCGGGCCACGGCGGACCGGTCCTGGCAGCAGGCTGGTGCTTCGTTGCCGACCACCAGGCCTCGACCCGCGACGAGGCGAGCCTGCTGAGCGTTCACGTCGCGCAGCTGCGCCACCATCCGCGCCTGCGCACCCCGATGGGCGGCGGGCTGGTGGCGTTCGCCAGCGAGCAACAGGCCGACGCCTTCGCCGCCGAGCGCGGCTTGGACGGCATCGAAGTCTGGACCTGGGACGGGCTCGTCGAGCGCTCGCGCGAGCGGCCATGGATCCCACTACTCTGACGAAGGTGGCTGCACGCCAGTGCAGCGAGGTGCCGCACGCCATGCCGCTGTGGCGGCTGCTCGAGCGCACGCTGGTCCGCGAGCCCTGGGCCTGGACGATGTTGCCGGTCTTCGCCGCGGTCGGCTTCGGGTTCTCCGGGCGGACTCCGGAGGTGGCGCTGGTGTCGCTCTACGGCGTCGCTCAGCTGGTGGTGCCGCCGGTGGTGCTGGCGCTCAGCGTCCCGACGCTCGCCTCGCGGGGCATCTGGTCGCTGTGGGCCCCGGCGCTGCCTCGTCCCGGAATCGCCTTCGCGGCCGCAGCGCTCGGCGCCGCACTGGGACTCGTGTGGCCGGTAGCCGCGGCCACCGTGGCCGCGGCCGCGATCGCCGGCGTGCCGCCGGCCCAGGCTGTCGCGCTGCTGCTCACCGTGGCGCTCACGGTGCTGCTGTGGGCGCTGCTGGGCGCCCTGCTGGCGGCGCTGACGCTCGATCCCGCTCGGGCGCTCTCTGGAGGCCTCGCGCTGTGGGCATTCGGAGCGATCGTCTACGAGCCGGCGCTGGTGGCGTTCGCGGTCGCGGCCGCCGCTCGCCCGTTCGAGCCGGCCTTGGCGGTTGCGCTGCTGGTGAACCCCGCTGAGCTGGGGCGGGTGGCGCTGGTGCGGGCGCTCGACGTGCCGGTCTTCGCAGGCCCGACGGGAGTGCTGGTGGCACGCTGGCTGGGCGACACACCGCTCGCCTGGGCGGCGGGGGCGATGCTGGGCTGGTCCGCAGCGCTCGCGCTCGCGGCCGGCCTGGTGTTCGGGCGCCGGGAGCGCTGATGGGCCGTAGCAGCGAGCGGTCATGGCGGGCGCTCTCTGCCGTGCTGCTGCTGGGCCTCGCGGCCGCTG
>SKMG01000152.1 GCA_007121175.1 Trueperaceae bacterium
CGACGTGCTCGGCCTCGCGCTGGAAGTAGCTCATCGGGATGAGCATGGGAAACGACAGGTTCTCGTGACCGGTTGCCTTGAACATCGTGTCCAGCTCGCGCTGGATGTGCTCCCACAAGGCGTAGCCGTAGGGCCTGATCACGAACGCGCCGCGCACCGGGCCTAAGTCGACGAGATCGGCCTTGTAGACCACTTCGTTGTACCAAGCGCTGAAGTCCTCGGTCTGGGGCGTGAGGCCCTGCTGTTTCGCCATGGCGCACCAGCCTACCAGGTGCGCCGTACCGTGGGGCATGGCGACGCGCAGTGCCACCCAAACCGAGCTCGAGCGCGCCGCAGCGACGCTGCCGGTGGTGCTCTTCGATGGCGCGTGCTCCTTCTGTGCCCGCCAGGCGCGCGTGGTGCGGGCGCTCGCTCGCGGGCGGCTGCTGGTGCGGCCGTTGCAGGAGGCGCTGCCCGAGCTCCCGTGGGTCGACCCAGAGCAGGCGGTGCAAGCGCTCACCCTGGTGCGACGCGACGGCCGCACCGTCGCTGGCGCCGAGGCGGTCGTCGAGCTGCTGCGCCTCGCGAGGCCGGGCCTCGGTGCGCTGGCAGCGGTCTACTACCTCCCCGGCCTGCGCCAGCTCGCCGACCTCGGCTACCGCGTCATCGCCGCGCGTCGCTACGCCCTGTTCGGCACCGTGCCCGAGCACCCGGCGTGCGATGGCGGAGCCTGCGGCAGGGGCTGGGCGGCGCGGGGCGGCGGAGCTGTGGGCGATCAGAGCACGAGCACCGGCCGCTCGGCGGCGAGCAGCGTGCGCACCACCACGCCGCCGAGCAGCGACTCGAGCCAACGCGAGTAGCGGTAGGCACCCATCAGCAGGAGATCGCTGTCGTGCGCCTCCGCGAGCTCGACCAGCGTCTCGGCCACCGGCCCCGACCGCTGCACGTACTCCGCCTCGACGCCGAAGCGCTCGAGGTAGGCGCGCGCCACGCCCAGCGCCGCCGTGGCAGGCCTCCCCAGCTCGGGCACCGTGGCCACCACCAGCGACGCACCGAGCTTCGCGGCGAGGTACGCCCCGGCGAACAGGGCCTGCTCCGAGCGCGAGCCGCCGTCGAACGCCACCAGCGCGCTCCGGATCGGCCGCGCCGCAGCGCAGGTGGCCAGGATCGGCCGCGGCGCGCGGCGCAACAGCCCGTGATGACGCGCCCGGATGCGCGCCCCGGCCTCATCGGCCTGCACGAGCGGAACCACGATGAGGTCGACCCACGCTCCGCGCTCCCGCAAGGCCTTCACCGGATGTCCGGCGGTGACGGCGAACTGCAGCTCGATACCGGCCTCAGCCGCGGCGTTCAGCGCCGCCTCGCGCAGCGACGAGACGTCCGCCGACGCGGCCGCCGCCTCGCCGTTCGCGACGTGCAGGGCGTAGACCCGCGCACGCTCGAAGGCTGCTATCACCAGCGCCTGCCGCAGCGCACTCAGCCCTGACTCGAGGTCCGGCATCGCCACCAGTACGTCGCTCACGATCGCGAGGCCGCTCGAGTCGGCGCCCGGCCCACGTGCGCGCACCTCGCGCAGCAGGCCCTCACGCAGCTCCCGACCGGACCGCTCGCCGTTCCAGGGGCCCTCTTCGCCGAGGCTCTCGGCGATCGTCTCGCTCGGCAGTGCGAATCCCAGCTCGCCCTCTAAGTGGGCGCGGTGCTCGGAGAGCCACAGGTACAGATCGGTCTCGGTGCGACCGGGGAAGTCGCGCAGGATGCCGCTGGCGCGGATCGAGTCGACGACCGGCCGATAGACGCGATCAAACCAGTGCGCCACCGCCTCGGGGTAGGCGATCGGGCGCTGCTGGTCGAGGCCCATGAAGTAGCGATGGACCTCGATGTGCTCGAGCAGTTTCCGGTACCGACCTGGCACCGTGACGCTCATCGACGTCCCCGGACGCAGCTGGTCGATCCCCGTGGCCTCCATGAAGCCGGCATGCTCGGCGAGCACGATCAGGTCGCTCGGATCGACATCCGGTGTGATCGGTACGCGCGCGAACACCGGTGTGACGTAGGCCTGGATGGTCGGCGCGCCCAGCTGGCGCGCCACCGACACCCGGTGGTTGCCGTCACGCACGAAGTACGCGCCGCCGATGCGGTAGAGCTCCACGGGGGGCGTGCCGACCGGGCCGGTCATCGCCATGCTCACACCGACCCAGCGCTGCTTGTCGGCGTCGAAGCGCGGCAGGAACTCGCGGGTGAAATCGTTGTAACGCCCGACGCTGCCGACGATGGCGTCGAGCGGCACGTCCTCGAGCACTGGAGCCGAGGCTTCGACCGCGTGCAGGCGCCGCCGCACCTCCTCGTACGACAGCAGCCGCCGATCACTCCGGCTCAGGGCTGCGAGCACCCTGCGTAGATCGGCCTTGCGGCGTGCACGGGAGAACGCCTCTGCCGCACCGAACGCCCCAGACCGATCGCTCGTCACGCCGGCATTGTCGCACGCCGGCCCGAGCGACCAAGGGGTTCACGGACCTCGTCCACCACGTCGCCCGCTAGCTGACCTCGGCCGCTGCGCCCGCGCCCCCCAGATGCAGCAGCCGCACGCTCGCGAGGGTGTCGGCCTCCGCCGGCGTCTTGTCGTCGCGATAGCGGCGCACGCGCGCGAACCTCAGCGCCACCCCGCCGGGGTAGCGCGGTGATGCCTGCACGCCGTCGAAGGCCACCTCCACGATGAGCTCGGGACGGACCCTGACGACCTGCCCCGTGCGGCTCGTCTCGCGAGCCAGGAGCTCGCGCGTCTGCTCGACGAGCAACTCGTCGCTGAGCCCCTTGAAGGTCTTGCCGAGCATGACGAAGCCGTCGCCGTCGTCGGCGCGGGCGCCCAGATGGAGGTTCGACAGCAGCCCGCGGCGTCGCCCCGATCCCCACTCGGCCGCGAGCACCACGAGGTCGAGGGTGTGGACGGGCTTCACCTTGCGCCAGGCCGCCCCCCGCCGCCCCGCCTCGTAGGGCGCCGCCGGGTCCTTGACCATCACGCCCTCATGGCCGCGCGCCAGAGCCTCCGCTAGGAACGCCTCCGCCCCGGCGAGGCCCTCGAAGGTCTCGCTCCGCACGCGCAAGGCGGCGGGCACCGCCCGCGCGAGCGCCGCGCGCCGCTCGCTCAAGGGCGCGTCGAGGAGATCGAGATCGCCTATGAGCAGGACGTCGAAGAAGAAGGGTCGCTGCGCTGCGCCGCGCTTCATCGATTCCTGGAAGGGCTCGGGGCGTCCGTCGTCACGGAGCGCGAGCACCTCGCCGTCGAGCACGAGGCGGTCTGCGGCCAATCCCCTGACCGCCTCGATCACGGCCGCCGACGTGCCGGTCACGTCGCGCAAGTTCCGACTGAAGATCCGGACCGTCTCCCCTTCCTTGTGCACCTGGATGCGGGCGCCATCGAGCTTCCACTCGAGCACGGCGAGCGTGAAGCCGTCCATCCCCTCGGCGAGCGACGGCGCGGTGCTCGCCAGCATCGGCTGTACCGGGCGGAAGAGCTCGAGCCGGAAGGCCCGCAGCGCCTCGGCGCCTCCACCGGCAGCGGCGTGCGCCACCTCGGCGAGGTCGCCGCCGAGCATTGCGGCACGCCTGACCAGGTCCTCGTCGACCGACCAGGCGGCCGCGATCGCCTGCGCCAGCACGCCCTCGAGCGCCCCCTGCCGCAGCTCGCCCCGGAGCACGTTCCGGAGGAACGACCCCTCCTCGGCCGTGGCGCGCGCGAAGAGACCCGTCAAGAGCGCTCGGCGCGCAGCGCGCGATCCGGGACCCGCGCTCACCGCGAGCGCCGAGAAGACCCGGTCGACGTCGACGAGCTCTAAGCTCGGCTCCGTGGCCGCTTCGACCACGATCCGGTCGAGCGTCGCCCAGGCGACGCCGATGCGCCCCTGGCGCGGACGGCCGGAGAGGAACCCGACCGCGAGCCTGATCTCGCCCTCGTCGAGCTGCGCGAGGAGCGACGACAGCAGTGCGACTTTGCGCCGCCGCGCGGGCGTCGCTGCGACCGCCGCCGCGGTGCTGACGAGCTGTGCGAGCCGCATGACGGCACCCTAGCGCGGCGACGCACCACTCGCGGTCAGCGCGGCACCAGGCTCGCGGTCAGCGCGGCGCCACCTGCTACACTCCGCTAGCATGCGACGCCACTCGATGCCACGCCGTCCCGCTCGCCCCTGATCGGCAATGATCGGGACGACGGGGCGCTGCTCGGGTGGCGCCCCTTTCTCGTGGTGCGCCGGCCGACACACATCGAACTCTCGTCAGCGCACCAGTACCAGCGGAGGAACCCTCGTGAACGCCGAGCACATAGGCCCAGCCAGCGCGCCGCGCGACGTCTTCTACGCCACGACGCCGATCTTCTACGTCAACGCCGCCCCCCACATCGGCCATGCGTACACCACGATCCTGGTCGACGTCGTCACGCGTTTTCATCGCCAGAGGGGCGACGACACCTTCTTCCTGACCGGCACCGACGAGCACGGCGAGAAGGTCGCGAAGGCCGCCGAGCGCGCCGGGGTCAGCCCGCAGGTCTACACCGACCGGGTGGCTGCGGAGTTCCGCGCCACCTGGGATGCGATGGGCATCGCCTACGACGAGTTCATCCGCACCACCGAGCCGCGTCACCAGCAGGTGGTGCGCGAGGTGTTGCAGCGCGTCTATGATCGCGGCGACATCTTCTACGGCGAGTACTCCGGTCTCTACTGCGTCGGCGCCGAGCGCTTCGTGACCGAGAAGGAGCTCCAGGACGGGAAGTGCCCGGACTCCGAAGAGCCGCCCGAGTACCGCACCGAGGCGAACTACTTCTTCCGCATGGAGAAGTACCGCCCGTGGCTGCGCGACCACATCGAGCGCAACCCCGACTTCATCAGGCCCGAGCGCTACCGCAACGAGGTGCTCGCGATGCTGCGCGAGCCCATCGGCGACCTCTCGATCAGCCGTCCGCGCGCGCGGGTACCGTGGGGCATCCCGCTGCCATGGGACGAGGAGCACGTCACCTACGTGTGGTTCGACGCGCTCATCAACTACTGGTCGGCGCTGCTGTCGCGCGGCCTCGAGCAACGCTACTGGCCGGCAGTCAACCACTTCATCGCCAAGGACATCGTCAAGCCGCACGGCGTGTTCTGGCCCACGATGCTCAAGGCCGCCGGCATCCCCGTGTACCGGCACCTGAACGTGCACGGCTACTGGCTCCAGGACGAACGCAAGATGAGCAAGTCACTCGGCAACGTCGTCGGCCCGCTCGAGCTGCAGGCGAAGTACGGCCGCGACGCCTTCCGCTACTTCCTGCTGCGCGACATGAGCTTCGGCCTCGACGCGAGCTTCACCGAGCCCGCCATCGCCGAGCGCATCAACGCCGACCTCGCCAACGACCTCGGCAACCTGCTCAACCGCACGCTGGGGATGCTGAGCAAGTTCCGCGACGGCGTGGTGCCGGAGTTCGGTCCCCTCGAGCCCGACGACGAGGCCCTGCGCGACACGTTCCTGTCCTTGCCAGAAGCGTTGAGCGCGCACTTCGACGAGCTGCACTATGAGCGAGCGATCGAGGAGGTCATGCAGGCGGTGCGGTCGGCGAACAAGTACATCGCCGAGCAGCAGCCATGGGCGTTGGCCAAGGACCCGGCGCTGGCCGGCCGGCTCGACACCGTGCTGCGCTCGTGCCTCGAGGCGCTGCGCTGCGCCAGCGTCCTGCTCGAGTCCGTGCTCCCCGAGAAGTGCCGCGCGCTGCGCGTACAGCTCGGCCTGCCGGACGTCGAGTCGAGCCTCGCTGATGCGCGCCGGTGGGACGGCCTGCCGGCCGGCACCCAGGCCAGCGTCGGCGATCCACTGTTCCCACGCATCGACGTCGCGGCGCTGCTCGACGAGCTCGCGGCGCCCGATACCGAGCCGCTCGAGCACAAGACGCCCATCGACATCACCGCCTTCGGTGCCCTGGAGCTGCGGGTGGCGCTCGTGACGCACGTGGAGCCGCACCCAAAGGCCGACAAGTTGCTGGTGCTCACCGTCTCGCTCGGCGCTGAGACCCGCACGATCGTCTCGGGCATTCGGGCGCACTACACCCCAGAACAGCTCGTCGGCAAGAAGGTGGTCATCGTCGCGAACCTCGAGCCGGTGCGGCTGCGCGGCGTCGAGTCACAGGGCATGGTGCTCTCCGCCGAGGATCCCGACGGCAGCTTGTCCGTGGTGACCGTCGACCGCGATCCGGTCGCCGGAGCCGAGGTGCGCTAGCGCGCGCGGGGTAGGGCGTTGGCTTCGCATGCTCCTTCCGTCAGACGAGCACGACCGCTGGACCGCGTCCGCAGCAGGGCGCTTCGCTCCCACGTGGTTGACCGCCGCTCGGGTGGTGCCTACGCTAAGAGCCATGACGCGCGGCGCGGTCTCGAACCTCAGTCGGGGCAGGTTCCCGCTTGCGCCCGGTAGCGCATCGTGGCAGTAGCCGCCCACGCTCTCGCCCTGCTGCTGGTGCTGACGCTGTGCTGGCACGTGGCGCGCGCCGGCCACACGCCGGCTCGCGGCGCGTTCGTGCCCTTCATGGTGCTGGTGGCCTGGTGGTCGGCGTGCGCCATGCTCGGTGCCGCGGCGCAGACGTGGGGAACGCCTGGCGGAGAGTGGGCGCAACGCTGGGAGCGTCTCGGCTACGTCAGTGCGGCGCTGGTGCCGCTCGCCTGGTTCGCCTTCGTCGACGCCTTCGTCGGGCGCGGCAAGCCGCGTTGGCCGCTGGTCGCGGCGCTGGCGCTGATCCCGCTCGCGACGGTCGCGCTGGCGCTGCTCGAGCCGCGCGTCGGCTGGTTGCTGCACGATACGGGCGCCGGGCTCTCGCGCGGGCCCTGGTTCTGGGCGGTCCACGTGCCCTACGGCTACGCCCTGCTGCTGCTCGGCGGCCTGCTCGCCTGGCGCAGTCGTCGCGATTCCTCGAGCACCGTTCGACGACAGGTGCGGCTGCTGCTGATCGCGGCGGCACTGCCGCTCGCCGGCAACCTCCTCGACCTCGGCGGAGCCCGACTGTGGCCGGGCATCGAGATCACCGTCGTCGGCTTCGCCGCCGGCGCCGTGGCCCTGACGTTCGCCGTCGTCCAGCAGCACTTCTTGCGGCTGCCGCCGAGCGCCTACCGCAGGCGCTACGCCAGCCTCGGCGACCCGGTGCTCTTCCTGGACGCCGACCTGCGCATCATCGACCGCAACGACGCCGCCGCTCGGCTGCTCCCGAGCTCCGACGACGGAGCTCCGCCGCTCGGGCGGCTGCTGCCCAGCGTCGCGGCGGCGCTGCACACGCTCGGTGCATCCGGCGGCAGGCTCGAGGTCCACGCGCCCACCCTGCCCGGCCGGCGCGCCGACGTCGAGCTCATACCCCTGCGCGAGGGCACGCGGGCACCGTACGGTTTCGTCCTGACGCTGCGGCCGCTCGAGGTCGGTGGCGCGGCCACGCCGGTGCCAGAGCCACAGCTCCCGTAGCCTCCCCGGGCGGTCGCCGGCGGCGGCGGACGTCGTCAGCTCCGCCGGCGGCGGAC
>SKMG01000434.1 GCA_007121175.1 Trueperaceae bacterium
AAGGCCGACTGGTCCTCCGGCACGTCCTCCTCGGGGAAGATCGCCGATACCGGACACGCCGGCACGCAAGCACCGCAGTCGATGCACTCTTCGGGGTGGATGTAGAACTGGTCGTCGGCCTCGTAGATGCACTCGACCGGACACACGTCGACGCAGGCCTGGTCCTTGGTTCCGATGCACGGTTCGCAGATGATGTGCGGCACAGAGATCTCCCTCCGGGCGCCGCGGTCCCCCGGCGCAACGCCATCATGACCGCGCCATGGTGGCGGCCGTCATCATGACGAAGAGCTGCCCACCTCGTCAAGCGCTGCGGTCACGTACCGCGATGGTGTCCAGGACGCTACCTTACGTGTACCCGGTGCGCGGTTCGTCACGACGTGGCCGTCGGCGCAGGCGCTAGACTGCTGCGGTGGACGCGCTTGCCAACATCGCGCTCGAACTCCTCGAGTACAAGCTCGACGCGCTCGTCGCCCGGCGCCCATTGCGTGGCGGGACCGCGTCCCTGTGGCGCCTCCACGGCCTCATCGAGCACGGGTCGTCGGATCTCTCCAGCGCAGAGCGCGACCAGTTCACGATCCTCTCGCGTCGGCTCAAGGCAGTTGCCGAGTTGCCGACGCGCGGTTCGGCGGGCCGCACCAGCTTGGTCGACCTCCGGCTCGACGACGCCGATGGGGAGGGGAACGGCCAGCTCCTCGACATCGACGTGGCCGAGACCCTGACCGAAGAACCGCAGTTGGCCGAGGAGCGCGAACGCCTCCAGACGCTCGCCGAGCGCGTCTGGTGGGAGGAGCTCGACGAGGTGGTCGTCGGGCTCGCGGCCGGCTGGCGCGCCGAACGCGATCGCCTCACCCCGCGTCTGGTCTTTGCCACCTTGCGCAACGTGCAGCGCTACGCCGAGAAGCCGGGCTTCGCCAGCGACGTCGGTCTGCAGCGCTTCAAGGTGCGAGAGCCGCTCCCGGAACGCGAGGATCCGTTCATCTCGCTCTCCGACGTCGACAGCCTCGGTGAGCTCGCGCGGGAGCTGATCGACATGGTGATGGGCCTCGGGCACGGGCGAGGTCCCTTGGGGGCGCTCGAGGTGCCCGGCGCGGGCGCACTCGAGTACGTGCGGCAGGCCCTGCTGGCGGTCGCCAGAGACCCGTATGCCGGGAAGTTCTCGCTCTTGGTGCGCCGGGGACCGTCGAGCTCCGAGCTGAGGACGGCGCTCCAGGAGCTCAGCAAGGAGCGGCTGCCGGAGACGCAGCGCGCGCTGCTGCGGCGCGACCTGGAGACGAGGCTCAGCGAGACGCAAGCCTTCGAGCGGAACCAGCGGCAGCTGTTCCAGCGCGACGTCGCCCGCTGTATGGAGCACGTGCAAGCGTTGTGCGAGAAGCTCGAGCGACACCTGCCCGGACAGGTCGGAGGACGCGCTCCGGGCCCGCGGCTGCAAGGCGGCGTGCTGTTCGCGGTGAACCCGGCACTGCGCTGGGAGCGCGTGCCTCCTGGCGCCGAAGCCTTCACGCTGCGGATGGTCGGTCCGGCGCGCTTCACCATCGGCGGCCAGGAGGTCGGGCTGATGGGCACCGCGACGACGCGCACGCTGTTCGTCGACGGCGCCTCGCACGCCTTGGCACCGCACCTCGACCTGCGTTTGGGGCGTGGCCGCCTGCTGGTCGATGTCGAGGGCGAGTACATGTACCTGCGCTTCCGGGACGAGGGGCGCTCACTCGCCACCCGCCTGGCCGAGGCGCTGGTGGCCGCGTTCGTACTCACCCACGAGCGCGGCAACGACCTCCTCGAGGTCGTGCAGGGCGTGGCCGGCGAGCACTCGGGCGTGCCGCAGGAGACGGTACGGCGCGCGGTGGCGCGGGCCGGCGAGATCACCGGACGTGCGCCGCAGCGGCGCGTCGCGATCGAGGGCTTGCTGCGCGGCGCAGCGCGTGTGGCGGGCGTGAG
Organism: Trueperaceae bacterium; assembly: GCA_007121175.1. Classification (GTDB taxonomy): domain Bacteria; phylum Deinococcota; class Deinococci; order Deinococcales; family Trueperaceae; genus CSSed10-48. Next base: position 1,936 of record SKMG01000434.1, read on the forward strand.
CCTCCCGGACAACCTGGTGCTCAGCCTGACGCAGCGCTTCCTCACCGCGCTCACGGTCGGACCCGGTGACCTCGTCGGGTTGATCGAGCGTGAGGACGGCGCCGTGGGCGACGTTCACCCGATGACGGGCGAGCCGCTGACGGTCGAAGTACCGGGGCTGAAGCTCACGGTGCGGACCTATCGCGGGCGCAACCGCGACGCGCCCGATCAGCTCGTCGTCATGCTGCCGGGGCAGGTCATCGGTTCGTTCAGCGACATCATGGTCGAGAGCGCCCCAGGTGGCTCGATCGTGTGCGCACGGGCCGATCAGGAGCTGGCCGTGCTGTTCCTGAAAGACCGCCCGATCACGGTGCTGACCGAGCAACGGGGATAGATTGCGGCGTTGACAGGGAGGACGCCGATGCCCGAAGCACTGAACGAGACCGAACTCGCCGCTGCCCTGGCCGAACTGCCCGAATGGCGGCTCGAAGACGGCGCCTTGCGTCGCGACCTGCGCTTCGCCGACTTCGTCGAGGCGTTCGGGTTCCTCGCGAAGGTGGCGCTGCTCGCCGAGCGGAGCGGTCATCACCCCGAGATCCACAACGTCTACCGTGACGTGACGCTGCGACTGCGAACGCACGACGCTGGCGACCTCGTCACCGAGCGCGACGTCGAGGCCGCAGCGGCGATCGACGCTCAGCTCAGCGGGTAGCGCCTGCTGCGGCCGGCCGGCGCGCTCAGGCTGCTGGCGTCCCCGGCCGCTCGGGCGCGCGGGCTTCGTCGTCCGGGCCCTCTTCGGGGTCGCTTTCCGGATCGCCGTCGTGGTCGTCGTCCGGGTCGTCTTCCGGATCGTCGAAGGCCGGGTCGTCGAGCTCGTCGCTGCCGCTCTCCGGGGAGGTAGCCGGCAGGTCCGCGTCGTCCTCGGCGGCTTCCGGCTCCGCCTCGCGGTCGTCGAGCGGAGCGAACTGGTAGTGCTCGCGCAGGATTTCGAGATCGCTCGCGTCCACGACCCCGTCACCATCGAGGTCGGCTGGTAGGTTCACGCCGCGCTGGCCCCAGCTCTCGGCCAGCCGCAGGAGGTCGGCGAAGCCGCTGAGGCCGTCGCCGGTGACGTCGCCCGGTAAGCGCCGTCCGGGAGCGAGGGCCGCCGCATCTTCCGGGGCCGGCGTACGCACTTCGTCAGGCAGCAGTCGTGGCTCGAGGATCCCAGCGCCCGGAGAGCCGCCGAGCGCGATGCCCATGGCGATCACCAGGGCGTCGTTCAAGCGCGCGCCCGCGTCTGCGCGCACCAACACCTCGATGTCGACGCCGGGCGGGCCGCCGGTCACGACCAGGCTCAGCGCGTCGGGCCCCAGCAGCTCGGCGCTGGCGTAGCGCACCAGCACGGTCCGGTCGATCTCGTCGAACTCGGCACCGGCCGCTTGCCAGGCCTCGAGCGCAACGTTCACGCGGGCGCCGAGGTCGGCGGGCCCGCCGGCGTCGTCGATCCGCAGCTCCCAGGCGGCGGCCGACGACCAGGCCAGCGTGAGGGCCAGCAACAGCACCGGCAGACCGAGCCGGCGACTCATGGTTCACCCCGCAACTCTGAGAGGTGCGCAGCCAGCGCCGGTAGCCAGATCGACTCGGGGTCGCCGTCGGGGGCGAGTTGCGGCCGTAGCGCAGCATCGAGCGCCAACGCCTCGCCGGCCGAGTCGCGCCAGACGTCCGCCTCCTCGCGCCACAGACCTTGCGTCACGCCGACCAGCGGTGAGGCTGCCCTGGCGAGCGCGCCGTAGGAAGCCACCAGCACGCGCTCTCCGAGCTCGAAGGTGGGAAAGCCGGCCACCAGGCGCGGCGGCACCCCCGGGGCCTGCCCGCCGAGGAAGGCGAGTGTCACCTCGAACGGACCGACGTCGGTCGGCGTGCCCTCGTGCAGCAGCCAGGTCTCGACCTGGAGCGTGACCAGCGTCCAGGGATCGCCGTCGCGGACCTCGGCATCCAGCGCGGTGACGCGACCGACGAAGATGTCTTCGGCGAGTTCGAGGCGCTCCTCGAAGGTCAAGGCGGGGTAGGCGGCGGCGCCCGCGTCGGGCGCGAGGAGCGGCAGCACGAGCGTCAGCACGATCGCTGCGCGCGACGCAGTGCGCGTTGCGGTCCGCGTCATGGCGCCTCCTCCTGGTGGTCTGCCGCACCAGGCTCATCGTCGGTGCCACCGGGTTCCTCGTCGGGCTCGGCCGGCTCAGGGGGCTCGCTGCCGGGCGCCTCAGGCTCCCCGGCAGTGGGCGACGTGACCTGCGGCGCGCCCAGGCGCCGCGTGCTGAGTGAGCGGCCGGCGGCAGCCTCCGACGCCGCCGTGAGCGTCAACCCGAGCCGCTGCGGCGGGGCGAGCGGGGTCAACGTGAAGCGCAACAGGTCGGTACTCTGCGACAATGGCCCCGCCGTGGCGGCGAGATCGACGCGCAGCTGGCCCGGGTCGCTCTCCCAGATGGCAATGACGTCCCGGTCGGCGCTGCGGATCGACTCAGGTACCAGCGCGAAGGCCTCGGCGTCGTATGTGATGAGCACCTCGGCGCCGCGCCAGGCGCGCCCCGACTCCAGCCGCAGGCGCAACTCCGTTGGCCGCTGCAGGTCGGTGGGGGGCACATCGACGCTGATGACCGGCTCGGGCAGGGGCCGCACGCTGAGCTCGAGGCGTTGGACAGTGCGGCTCAGGTTGGCGTCACTGAGCTCGACGGTGAACGCGAAGCGACCTTGCCTACTCGGGGTACCGACGAGGCGACCACCCTCCAAGCGCAGTCCGGGCGGCGGCTCGCCGTCGACGATCCGGAAGCCGTACGGTCGGAGGCCGCCGGTAGGGCGCAGCGGCGCCTCGTACGGCTCCCCCTCGAAGGCGGGCGGCAGCGCGGCGGCTAAGAGCCGCAGCGGCTCGCCGGGCGTCGACAACTCACCGGCGCAGCCGAGGAGCACGAGGAGCGCCAGCACGGCTGAGGCGAGAGGGCGTTTCATGCGTCGCTCCCATCGGCCCACCACCAGGCGTAGCCGTGCGCCCCCAAGGCGACCGGCAGCTCGTCGGCGAGCGCCTCCTGGCCGACCGTGCCGCCCTGGGCCAAACGCCCGCCGAATCCGAGGCGCAGCTGCCTTCCCGCCAGCGCCGGCACAGCGAGGCTGGTCTGCCGCGGCTCCGCGGCGAGGTTGTGTACCGCCACGACGGCGTCGTGCTCGGAGGTCGACAGGAAGACTGCCAGGGCCGGATCGGGGCTCGGCAGCATGGCGAAGTTCCCGCCGCCCAATGCCGCACGCGCCTTGCGGGTGGCGATCAGGCGCCGGACCCAGTTGAGCAGCGACTCGGGATCGCGCTCTGCGGCGGCCACGTTCACGCGCGCCGGGCCGCTCATCGGATCGCTCAGCAGCGGTGCGTAGGTCACGTCCGCGCTGCTGAACCCCGCTCCAGGGCTGTCGTTCCACTGCATCGGTGTGCGCACCCCATTCCGGTCGGGCAGGTTCAAGTCGTCGCCCATGCCTATCTCGTCACCGTAGTACAGGATCGGCGTGCCGGGCAACGTCATCAGCAGCGAGTGCAGCAGCTCGATGCGGGGGCGATCGAAGTCGCACAGCGGCGCCAACCGGCGCCGGATGCCGACGTTCAGCCGCATCACCGGTTCGGGCGCATAGTGGGCATACATGAAGGCACGCTCTTCGTCGGTGACCATCTCGAGTGTCAGCTCGTCGTGATTGCGCAGGAACACCACCCACTGGCACGAGGGCGGGATGGCGGGGGTGCGCTCGAGGATCCAACGGATCGGCTCTGCACTGCCCTCGGCCAGCGCCTTCCAGAGCCGAGGCATCACCGGGAAGTGGAACAGCAGCGGTATCTCATCGAAGCCGTCGCCGAAGTACGGCAGCGTATCGTCCGGCCACTGGTTCACCTCGCCGAGGAGGAAGGCGCCCGGCTTGATGCGTTCGACGAAGGCCCGCACTTCCTTCAGGAAGGCGTGCGTCTCGGTCAAGTTCTCGCAGTTGGTCCCCTCGCGCTGGTAGAGGTACGGGATTGCATCGAGCCGGAAACCGTCGACGCCGAGCTCCAGCCAGAAGCGGATCACGTCGAGCATGGTGGCGCGCACGTCCGGGTTGTCGTAGTTGAGGTCGGGTTGGTGGTGGAAGAAGCGGTGCCAGTAGTATTGGCCGCGCACCGCATCCCAGCTCCAGTTCGACGACTCGGTGTCGGTGAAGATGACCCTGGCCTCGGCGTACTTCGTGTCGTCGTCGCTCCACACGTACCAGTCGTCCTTGCCGTCCTCTCGCCGGCGTGACGCCTGGAACCAAGGGTGGTCGCTCGACGTGTGGTTCATCACCAAGTCGGTGATCACTTTGAGGCCACGCGCATGGGCTCCGTCGAGCAGGGCCCGCAGGTCGTCGAGGGTGCCATAGTCCGGGTGGATTGACAGGTAGTCGCTGACGTCGTAGCCGTCGTCGCGGAGCGGGGAGGGCGAGAGCGGCAGCAACCACAGCACGTCCACCCCGAGGTCGCGCACGTAGTCGAGTCGCTCCAACGCGCCGCGCAGGTCGCCGTGCCCGTCACCGTCTGCGTCGCGGAAGGCGCGCACGTACAGCTCGTAGAGCACCGCATCCTTCCACCAGTTCACGTCGGTCGTCATCGATCCTCCAGGGTCGCGCTGCGCGCCAGCATACCCGGCAGTGGTCAGGGCTCCGCGCGAGCCCGTGGTACATTCGCGGCTACGCACGCCGGCCCGGCGGGCACGCGCGCGCTGCCAAAGACGACGCGAGGCGCGGTCGACTGCGGCCTCGCGGCCAGGGAGGCCGGCGGTGAGGAGTGCTCGAGTGCTCAAGCCGTTCGCGTTGCCTTGGGTGGTCGTAGGGCCGACCCGCCGATTCCACGTCGCGCTCGAGGCGCGCCGGCGCTTCGGCGTCGACGACGAACTCGTGACGATCCGCGGTGACCTGATGCTGGCCGATCCCGATGTGGCCGCTCGGCTCGCCGCTGCGGTCGAGCGCCAGCGCGATCCGTCGGAGCCCCCGCTGACCGGAGCCGACCTGTACGCTGGGGCGCTGCTCGAAGAGGTGTACCACCTGCTCATCGCGCATCACCTGCGCGACGTCGATCCGACCGCCTTCAGGGCGGTCGCCGACCGTCTCGAGCCCGAGCTCGGGGAGCAGGCGAGGTCGACACTGCTGGCGTTCGTGATGCGTTACCCACCGGCCGACATCTCGGCCGGGCGCCGGCCGCCGGCCGCGCAGCTCGACGATGTGGTCGAGGGCGTGCCGGGGCGCGAGGTGGTGCTCGAGGAGCTGCTCACCTGCTGGCTTGCCAACGCCAATCCGGCCCTGTCCGGCGCCCGTCCGCTGGTCGACGACCGCCCACTGCGTTCCGCCAGCGCCTATGAAGCCGTCATCGCGTTGCTGCGCGGCACCCTGGCGCAGCGGCCGGGTCCGTTCGGTGGCGGCGCGTCGCTGTTCGACGAGCTGCTCGCGCCGCTGCGCGCCTCTCCACTCGACCTGCGCGGCCAGCTGCGCTTCGTCCGGGAACGCTGGAGCGGCCTGCTCGGGGCTCGCTTCGAGGCGTTGCTCGGCGACGTGCT
>SKMG01000076.1 GCA_007121175.1 Trueperaceae bacterium
CGGATCCGGTCAGGATGCGCTCGACCAAGAAGCGGTGCACGCCGAAGGTGAACAGCACCACCGGGAGCACCGTGACGATCGACATCGCCGAGAGCGACCACCACTGCACCCCGCGCTGGCTGTGCTGCGCGGCGATGAAGATCGGCAGCGTCTGCGCATCGCGCGAGGTCAGGATCAGCGCGAACAGGAACTCGTTCCAGGCGAAGATGAGCGTGAAGAAGAAGGTCGCGATCAAGCCCGGTAGCGACACCGGCACCACGATCCGCCAGAACACCTGGAAGCGCGTGCCGCCGTCGACGAGCGCCGCCTCTTCGAGGTGCGGCGGGATCTGGTCGAAGAAGTTGTGCATCAACCACGCCGCCAGCGGCAGGTTGAAGGCGGTGTAGACCAGGATCAGGCCCAGACGCGTGTCGGTCAGGCCGAGCGTGTGCAGCATCAGGAACAGCGCCAGCGCCGTCACGATGGGCGGCATCATGCGCTGCGAGACGATGAACACCAGGATGTCTCGGTTGCGGATGAAGCCGAGGCGGTAGCGGAACCGGGTGAGGCCGTAGGCGGCGAACGAGCCGACCATGAGCGCCAGCAGCGAGGAGGCGCCGCCGACGATCACGCTGTTGACGAACGCGCGCCGGATCGCCGGCGCCTGTGCGCCCTGGAGGACGCCCTCCCAGGCGTGCAGGCTCGGCCGGAAGTCGAGCCACGGCAGGTAGGTGGCGCCCTGCGACACTGCGAGCGCCGGCTTGAACGACGTGATCACCAGCCAGTAGATCGGAAACAGCACGATCAGCGACCACAGCACCAGCGGCAGATAGGGCCAGTAGCGGCGCCAGGCGGAACCCATCGCTACCACGTCCTCGAGGCCGTGAGGCTCCAGGCGGAGAGCAGGAACACCATGGTGAGGATCAGCACGCCGAGGAACAGCGAGATCGCGATCGTCGCGCCGTACGCCAGGTTGAAGCCCTGGAGGCCGACGTTATAGGCGTAGAGCGTCAGACTCTCCGTGCTCGTGCCCGGCCCGCCGCCGGTGAGAATGTACACCTCGTCGACGATCTTGGCAGCCTCGAGCGAACGCAGCACGATCGCCGCCAGCGAGGTCGGCACCAGCAGCGGGAAGACCACGAAGCGGAAGCGCTGCCAGGCGGTCGCGCCGTCGACGGTGGCGGCCTCGACCACCTCCTGCGGCACGGCCTGTAGTCCGGCCAACAGCAAGATCATGATGAACGGCGTCCAGTGCCACACGTCCACCGCGATCAGCGACGCCAGCGCATATCTCCCCTGACTGAGCCACGGCAGTCCGGAGAGCCCGACGCGCGAGAGCAGGTCGTTGAGCGGACCGATGCTCTCGTTGAAGAGCATGCGCCACATGTAGCCGACCGCAACCGGCGTCAGCGTCATCGGCAGGATGAACAGCACCCGGAAGGCGGTGATGCCCGGTACCCGGCGGTTGACCAGCAGCGCCAGGCACATCCCGAGGACGTACTGGATGGCGACCGCCACGACCACGAAGGTCACGGTCACGCGCGCGGCATTCCAGAAGCGCTCGTCGGCCAGCAGGACTGACCAGTTGCGCAGCGTGCCGAAGTCGATCGACAAGCCGCCGACCAGCGAGACCCTCCCGAATGCCAGCATGATGGTGAACACGAACGGGAAGATAGCGAGCAGCAGCAGCAGCACCACTGCAGGCATGAGGAAGGCTGCCGGCACCCAGCGCGAGGTGCTCATGCGCTCCGTCGCCGCCCTTCGTCAGGCGCACGTGGGCCCGCTCCCCGAGTCGACTCGGGGAGCGGGCGGCCGCAAGTGGCCAGGACGGGCGTCAATCGAGTCCCAGGAACTCGCGGTAGAAGGCGAGCTGCTGCTCGCGACCGATGTCGTCAGTGATCTGGTTCCACTGCGCGGCGATGTTCTCCAGCGCCCGCTCGGCCGACACCTCACCGGCCAGCGCGCGGGCGAGCTCGACTTCCGCGGCGTCCATGTAGCGCGGTTGGCCGGGCAGCTTGAGGTCGAGCTGCGCGTTGGGATGGCTCAGCGAGGCCTCGATCGCCTCCAGGTACAGCTCGAGGTCGCTCTCCTCGAAGCCCATTTCGAGCCAGCGCGAGAAATCCTCGAAGTGCCGAGGACGGTAGGGGTTGAAACCCGTCGCGTCGGTCGTCACCGCGATGTAGCTGAACTCCGGCGAGCCGAGCTCGGCCAGGAAGTCGTAGGCGGCTTCGGCGTGCTGGCTGGTGACCGAGATGCCACCGACCCAGCCGCCGAACGCCAGGAACGGCGCGAAGTTCGGCTCGTCGAGCGTCTGCCACTCGCCGGTCTCAGGGTCGTAGACCTCCAAGGAGCCGGGCAGGATGGCGGTTCCCAACTGCCCGCGGATGGTGGACTCATCCGAGGTGCTGCCGATGATGCCGGTGTCGCCCCAGTCGAAGCCGAGCGAGGCTTGGCCGGCGGCGAACTGGCTGCGCACGTCGCCGGAGTCGAAGTTGATCATGCCGGGCACGCCGACGTCGAGGATCTCGATCCACTGCTCGAGCGCACGCACGAAGCCGGGATTGTCGATGCGCGGCGTCATGTCTTCAGGATCGAACCACAAGCAGCCCTCGACACCCTCGGGGCAGACGATCGGCGCGGCGCGCGACAGGAAGAACCAGAACGCCTGACCGCCGCGCTGCATCGCCTCGATGGCGCCGTACTCGGTGCGGCCGTCCTCATCCCAGTCCCAGCCGTGGAAGAACTCCGCCACGTCGCGGTACTCCTCCCAGGTCTGCGGCACGCCGAGGGGGTAGCCGAAGGTCTCCTCGAAGCGCTCCTGGTACTCCGGGTTCTCCAGCGCGTCACGCCGGTAGTACAGCGTGTGCACGTCGCCGTCGAGCGGGATGCCGTAGATGCGGTCGCCCCACCGCACCGTGTCCTGGTAGGTCGGGACGATCTCGTCGAAGGCGAGGTCCTCGTCGACGAGCACCCAATCGGTGATGTCGAGGATGTAGCGGTTGCCGGCGAAGTCGCCCATCCAGGCGGAGGCGAAGATCACCACGTCGTAGCGACCAGCGCCGAGCGCGAAGTCCGACATGATCTGGGTGTAGAGGTCGCCGAAGGGCACCGTCACGAGATCGATGGTGCCACCGGTCCGCTCCTCCCATTCGGGCGCCAGCATCTGCACCGGCCTGGCGATGTAGGGCGGGCTCTGGGTGATCACCGTGAGCGTCACGCCCTCGAAGGGGCGGTCCTGGGCATACGCCGCGCTCGGCGCCAGACTCGCCACGAGCACGACCGCCGCCAGCGCCACTGCTGGCAGCAGCCGCCGCGTCGTCCAGGGAAGACTTCTCGAAGTCGTCACCGATACCACCGTCCTTCCGTCGCGCGGCGTGCGCCGCGCCAAAGAACACCTCGGACACGGGCCGCCGCAACGAGGCTGCCCGACCGGGCACGAACCAGCGGATCGTCGAAAGGCGCCGCGACGCTTCGCGCTGCCCGCGGCTGAACGACCCGCGGCGCCGACGACGTTGGTTCTAACGACATCCGTTGTAGCACACCCGGCACGGCGTCGCCTCGTCATGCGCGGCGTCGCTTGGGGCGAGGAACGCCACTCGAAGCGGCATGCGGCCGGCTCGTCGCCGGCGATGCACCCGTGCGAGTAAGCGTTGCGCGCGAGTCGCAGCAACCCACGACCGGCAGACGCGAAGCCGTCGAAGCCGCGCTGGAGGACGCTCTGCAGCCGTTCGCACCCCAGCACGCGGCGGCTCGCACTCACTTCATCCGCACTGCCGGGCTTTGGCGCACCGCAGTGGTCGGCGGACGGAGCGCCTGGTCCGGGAAGACGCGCCCACGGGTCAGAGCCGCGATAATGATGGCATGGCCCCGAAAGTAGCGTTCCCTGTTGGTCTGGCGCCGTGAAGCCTGAGCCGAGCGCGACCTATCGGCTGCAGTTGCGCCCAGGCTTCGGCTTCGACCAGGCCGCCGCGTTGGCGCCCTACTTGGCCGAGCTCGGCGTGACGCACCTCTACGCCTCGCCCTACCTGCAAGCAGCGGCCGGCAGCATGCACGGCTACGACATCGTCGACCCCACCAAGGTGAATGAGGAGCTCGGGGGCGCCGAAGCCCACGCTCGCATGCACGCGGCGCTAACTGATGCTGGCCTCGGCCAAGTGATCGACGTGGTGCCGAACCACATGGCGATCGCCGGCCGGCAGAACCCGTGGTGGTGGGACGTGCTCGAGAACGGCCCGGCCAGCCGGTTTGCCGGCTTTTTCGACGTCGACTGGGAGGCGTCCGAGGAGCGCTGGCCGAACAAGGTGCTGTTACCGGTCTTGGGCGACCACTACGGCCGCGTGCTCGAGGCCGGCGGCCTCCACCTGGCGCACGCCCGCGGAACGTTCGTGGTGCATCACCACGAAGACGCCTTCCCGGTCGATCCCTCGAGCCTCACCGATCTGCTGCGCGCCAGTGCTGAAGCCTGCGGGTCGGAACTGCTGACCTTCCTCGCCGAGAGTCACGCGCGACTGCCGCGGCCGACGGTCACCGCGCGCCAGGCGATCGAGCGCAGGCACCGCGACAAGACGGTGCTGGCGCACCTGCTGGCGCGGCTCTGCGAAGAGGAGCCGGGCGTCGTCGCCGCCATCGACGCCGAGGTTGGTCGCGTGAACGGCGATCCCGACGCGCTCGACGCTCTGCTCGAGCAGCAGAACTACCGGCTCGCGCTGTGGCGCACCGCGAGCCGCGACCTGGGCTATCGGCGCTTCTTCGACATCAACGACCTCGCCGGCCTGCGGGTGGAGGACCCCGAAGTCTTCGAGGCGAGCCACGCGCTGCCGATCGACTGGGTCCGGCGAGGCTGGGTGCAGGGTTTGCGCATCGACCACCCTGATGGACTCCGTGACCCGGCCGAGTACTTCCGCCGGCTACGTGAGGCCTGCCCGGAGGCGTGGATCGTGGCCGAGAAGATCCTGGAGCCGGGCGAGACGCTGCCACCGGACTGGCCGATCGCGGGGACCACCGGCTACGACTTCCTGAACCTCGTCAACCAACTGTTCGTCGACCCACGCGGCGAGCATGCCCTCACGCGAACCTACGAGGGCTTCACTGGCGAGCGCGTCGAGTTCGACGAGTTGATCCTGGCGTGCAAGCGGCAGGTGCTCTCCGAGTTGATGGCGAGCGAGGTGAGCCGGCTCGTCAGCCTGTTCGTGGACATCTGCGAGCGGCACCGCCGCCATCGGGATTACACCCGGCAGGAGCTGAGAGTGGCGCTCTCTGAGACCGCCGTCCACTTCCCCGTCTACCGGACCTACGTCTCGACACAGGGCGAAAGCGTCAGCGATGCGGACCGGGCCCACACCGGAGCGGCCATCGATGGCGCCACCGCGGCCCGCTCTGAGCTCGATCCCGAGCTCTTCGACTTCCTCCACGAGCTGCTGCTGCTGCGCCACCCCGGATCGCTGGAGAGCGAGCTGGCGATGCGCTTCCAGCAACTCACCGGCCCGGTGATGGCCAAGGGGGTCGAGGATACGGCCCTGTATCGCTACCACCGACTGATCGCGCTCAACGAGGTGGGCTCCGACCCGCGCCGTTTCGGCATCCCGCTCTCGACGTTCCACGACGCCTGCGCTGCTGCGCAGCTCGAGCGCCCGCACGCCATGCTCGCGTCGACCACCCACGACACCAAGCGCAGCGAGGACGTGCGTGCGCGGCTGGTGCTGCTCTCGGAGCTGCCCGAGCGCTGGCAGGACGCGCTGCGGGGCTGGGCCGAACGCAATCGCCACCACCGACGGGACGACGCCCCGTCGGCCAACGACGAGTACCTGCTCTACCAGACGCTGGTCGGTGCCTGGCCCATCGAGCCGGAGCGCGTGAGCGCGTACATGGAGAAAGCCGTCCGCGAGGCCAAGGAGCACACCTCGTGGACGCGCCAGGACGAAGACTACGAGGGTGCCCTGCGTGAGTTCGTCGCCGGCGTGCTGGGCGACGAGGCCTTCCGCGCCGAGATCGAAGGCTTCGTCGCGGGCATCGAGCGGCTCGGCCGCATCAACGGCCTCGCCCAGACCCTCATCAAGCTGACCGCGCCCGGCGTGCCCGACCTGTACCAGGGCACCGAGTCGTGGGACCTGAGCCTGGTGGACCCCGACAACCGGCGCCCGGTCGACTTCGAGCTGCGCCGCAAGCTCCTGGACGAGGTGGACGGCATGGCGCCCGAGGCGATGCTCGCTCGCATCGAAGAGGGGCTGCCGAAGCTGTGGCTCATCCGACAGGCGCTGGGCGTGCGGCGCAGGTTCCCTGAGGCCTTCGGCGCCGAAGGGGGCTATCGCCCGCTCTATGCGCAGGGCTCGAAGGCCGATCACCTCGTCGCGTTCGCTCGCGGCGACCGGGTGCTCACGCTGGCGCCGCGACTGGTCGCTGGGCTGGCCGACGATTGGGCCGACACGGTACTGGACCTCCCCCCGGGCCAGTGGCATGACGTGCTCATCGACGAGCAGACCGATAGCGGAGCGGTCCCGGTCGCCGAGCTGCTACGGCGCTTCCCGGTCGGGCTCTTACTCAGAGGAGGCGGGTGAGCGTGGCGGTGATGCGAGTCTGGGCTCCGAAGGCCGCCGAGGTCGCCCTCGAGTGCGGTGGACGCGTCGTCCCTCTGACCCAGGCCGGTGGCGGCTGGTGGAGCGTCGACGCGCCCTTCGTGCGTCACGGCGTCGACTACGCTTTCCGGCTCGACGGCGACGGCCCCTTCCCCGATCCGCGCTCGGCGAGTCAGCCCGCGGGCGTGCACGGACCCTCGCGTTGGGTCGACCACAGCCGCTTCGTCTGGAGCGACGAGCGTTGGCAGCAAGCGCCGCTGGGATCGGCGGTCATCTACGAGCTGCACGTCGGCACCTTCACGCCTACGGGCACGTTCGCCGCGGCCATCGACCGGCTCGACCACCTCGCGGCGCTGGGCGTGACCCACGTGGAGCTCATGCCGGTCGGGGAGTTCTCCGGTCGGCGCGGCTGGGGCTACGACGGCGTCGGCCTCTACGCTCCGCATCATGCCTATGGCGATCCGGCAGACCTGAAGCTCCTGGTGGACGCCTGTCACCAGCGGGGCCTGGCGGTGCTGCTCGACGTGGTCTACAACCACTTGGGGCCCGAGGGGAACTACCTACCGCGCTTCGGTCCGTACTTCACCGATCGCTACGCAACCCCTTGGGGAGAGGCCGTCAACGTCGACGGACCGGGTAGCGACGAGGTCCGGCGCTTCATCATCGACAACGCGCTGATGTGGCTGCGCGACTACCACTTCGACGGCCTGCGCATCGACGCGGTCCATGCCATCGTAGACACCTCGGCGGTGCACCTGCTCGAGCAACTCGCTGCCGAGGTAGAGGAGCTCGAGGCCGAGCTCGGCCGGCATCTGGTACTGATCGCCGAGAGCGACCTCAACGACCCCCGCATCGTGCGAGAGCCCGGCCTCGGCGGCTACGGCCTCGACGCGCAGTGGAACGAGGACTTCCACCACGCCCTGCACGCGGTGC
>SKMG01000395.1 GCA_007121175.1 Trueperaceae bacterium
GGATACCGGCGCGACGTCACGCCCCTTGGGGCGCTCTGAGAGCGTGCTAGACTCGCGCGGAACCGTGCGACAGCTCGACCACCACACCCTGGAGGAGGTCCTTTCATGGACGAAGCCGCCATCCTGGAGAAGATCCGCGAGGTCGTCTCGGACAAGCTCGACGCTGATCCCGGCGACGTCGTCGAGAGCGCGTCGTTCGTCGACGACCTGGGCGCCGACTCGCTCGACGTCGTCGAGCTGATCATGGGCCTCGAGGACGAGTTCGGCATCGAGATCAGCGACGAAGAGGCAGAACGGATCAGCACCGTCGGCGACGCCGTCAAGTTCATCGCCTCACAGCAGTAGTGCGTTCACATCTCTCGGGCAGGCCGGTGCCGGAGAGGCTGGGTCCGAGGTGAAACGTGTCGTCGTGACCGGTGTCGGACCCGTCACCCCGATCGGTGTCGGTGCCGACGAGTTCTTGGCCGCCCAGCATCGCGCCGCCAACGGTATCCGCAGCATCACGCTGTTCGACGCCTCCGACCTGAGCGTGCGCATCGCCGGCGAGGTCGATGTCGATGTCGAGGTCTTCCTCGAGCGCAAGGAGTCCAAGCGTCTCGACCGCTTCGTGCACTTCGCGCTGATCGGCACCGAGCTGGCCCTGGCCGATGCGGGCCTCGGGGCCGAGGACGTGGCGGGCGAGCATGCAGGCACGTCGATCGGTAGCGGCATCGGGGGACTCGCGACCTTCGAGTCGACGGCCGGCGTGCGCTGGAGCCGCGGTGCGATGCGCATGAACCCGTTCTTCATCCCGATGCTGATCGCCAACATGGCCTCTGGCCACGTGGCGATGCGCTACGGCATGACCGGTCCTTCCAACACCGTGGTCACCGCATGCGCCACCGGCTCGGGCTCGATCATCGACGCCTACCGCACCCTCCAGCGCGGCGAAGCCGAGCTGATGATCACCGGCGGCACCGAGGCCTGCGTCACGCCCATGGGCATCGGCGGCTTCGCGGTCATGCGGGCGCTCTCGACGCGCAACGACGACCCCGCCACGGCGAGCCGCCCCTTCACCGCCAGCCGCGACGGCTTCGTCTGCGGTGAGGGCGCCGGCATCCTGGTGCTCGAGGAGCGGGAGCGGGCGCTCGCGCGGGGGGCCCGCATCTACGCCGAGCTGCTCGGCGCCGCCACCAGCGCCGATGCACACCACATCACCGCCCCGGCCCCTGGCGGCTCCGGCGCGGTCCGCTGCATCCGCTGGGCGCTGCGCGACGCGGGCCTCGAGCCCGAGGCGGTGGGCTACATCAATGCCCACGGGACCAGCACTCAGGCCAACGACCGCAACGAGACCCTGGCGTTCAAGGCCGTCTGGGGCGGCGCCGCGGCTGTGCCCCCGGTGTCGTCGACGAAGTCGATGACCGGGCACCTGCTCGGCGCGGCCGGCGGCATCGAGGGCATCGCAGCGGTGCAGGCTCTGACGTCCGGGGTCTTGCCCCCGACGCGCAACTACCTCGATCCCGATCCTGAGCTCGATCTCGACTACGTCCCGAACGAGCCGCGCCCGCGGCAGGTCGACGTGGCACTCTCGGTGAATTTCGCCTTCGGTGGCCAGAACGCCGCAGTGGTCTTCGGCCGGCACTGACCCACCCGGCCGCTCGCGCGTGCCGTGCAGCGGTTCGAGTCGGCGCACGCCATCGGCGTCGTGCGCCGGCGGGCAACCGTCGTGCGGTGACTGCTGCTGCCCGACGGCTCCAGTACACTCGAGTCTGGCCCACCCCCATTGGGGTGAGCTTCGCATCGACCTGAGGAGAACCGATGACCCGTCTCGACATCGAAGGCATGACCTGCAGCCACTGCTCCGCCGCCGTTCAGCGCGCCTTGGAGGCCGTCCCCGGCGTAGAGGTCGCGACCGTCGACCTCGAGGCCGGCAGCGCCACCGTTCAAGGTGACGCTCCGCTCGACGCGCTGATGAAGGCCGTCGCCGACGAGGGCTACCGCGCGACACCGGCGTCATGAGCGACTCCCAGCGCGTGCACGACGAAGCAGGCCGCCCGACGCGGCTGGTCGAACCAACCAGGAGCCGCCCGGACGAGCACGACGCCTGCCTGCAGCTCGACCGCAGCGTCCGCGACGACGCCGTTCGGCGCCTGAAGAGCGTTCGCGGGCACGTCGACGGCGTGCTGCGGATGCTCGATGACCCGAACGTCTACTGCGTCGACGTGCTGAAGCAGATGAGTGCGGTGCAAGGGGCACTGCGCAAGGTGAGCGACGCGGTGCTGCGCTCCCACGTGCGCGACCACGTCGTGACCGCGGCCGCTCGCGGAGACACCGAGAGAATCGTCGACGAGTTGATGGAAGCGCTCAAGTACAAGGCGTGAGCCTCGCGAGATCGCTTCCTCGACCCGCATGGAGGATGTGAGCATGCCCGAAGGAGCGACTCAGCGGGCCGGCGCGGATGCCACGAAGGAAGCCGCGACGGGGACCGCCGCAAGCACCATCCGCGTCGGCGTGCGCGGCATGACCTGCGCGTCGTGCTCGGCTCGCGTCGAGCGCACGCTCGCTCGCGCCGAGGGGGTGGCCGAGGCCAACGTCAACTTGGCCACCGAGCAGGCGACGGTCCGCTTCGACCCGGAACTCACCACACCCGAGGCGGTGCTCGCCGCCATCCGCGGCGCCGGCTACGAGCCGGTGATCGACTCGATCGAGTTGAGCATCACCGGCATGACCTGCGCCGCCTGCTCCGCACGCGTGCAGCGGGCGCTCAGACGGGTCGACGGCGTGCTCGCCGCCGACGTGAACCTCGCCACCGAACGGGCGACCATCCGCTACCTGCCGGACGTCGCTCCGCTCGATCGGCTCGTCGGGAGCGTGCGCGAGGCTGGCTATGACGTGCTCGAGCAGGCCGGTACGGATCGCAGCGAGGCTGAGCGCGAGCGAAAGGACGCCGAGCTGCAGGAACTGCACCGCTCACTGGTGATCGCCGCGGTGTTGACCGTCCCCATCTTCGTGCTCGACATGGGCGCCATGATGATCGCCCCGGTCGGCGCGTATCTGCACGATCTGATCCCCATGCACACCCTCGCTTACGGCTTCTTCGTGCTCGCCACCGGGGTGCAGTTCGGGCCCGGCCTGCGCTTCTACCAGAAGGGCGCGCCGGCGCTGCTGCGCCGCGCGCCAGACATGAACTCGCTGGTGATGATCGGGACCACCGCGGCCTACGGCTACTCGGTGGTGGCAACCTTCGTCCCCTGGCTGTTGCCCGCCGGCACCGCCCACGTGTACTTCGAGGCCTCAGCGGTGATCATCACGCTGGTGCTGCTCGGGCGCTACTTCGAGGCGATCGCCAGGGGCCGCACGGGCGACGCGATCCGGGCGCTGCTCTCCTTGCAGGCGCGCACGGCGCGGGTGGTGCGCGCGGGTGAAGAGCTCGAGATCGACGTCGGCGAGGTGCGTCACGCCGACGAAGTGCTGGTGCGCCCGGGCGAACGCCTGCCGGTCGACGGCGTCGTGACCCGCGGCGAGTCGTACGTCGACGAGTCGATGATCACCGGCGAGCCGATACCGGTCGTCAAGCGCCAGGGCGACACGGTGGTCGGCGGCACCATCAACACCACCGGCGCGCTCCGCTTCGAGGCGACCAAGGTCGGCTCTGAGACGGTGCTGGCCCAGATCATCGCGATGGTGGAGGCGGCTCAGGGGGCGAAGCTGCCCATCCAGGCGCTCGTCGACCGCGTCGTGATGTACTTCGTGCCCACCGTGCTGGTCCTGGCGTTGATCACGTTCGGCGTGTGGATGGCCTTCGGGCCAGCTCCCGCGCTGACGCTGGCCCTGGTCAACACCGTCGCGGTGTTGATCATCGCCTGCCCCTGCGCGATGGGCTTAGCGACGCCCACCTCGATCATGGTCGGCACGGGCAAGGCTGCCGAGACCGGCGTCCTGTTCCGGAACGGCAGCGCGCTGCAAGAGGTCGGCAGCGCTGCGGTGGTCGCCTTCGACAAGACCGGCACGCTGACCAAGGGCAAGCCTGAGCTCACCGATCTGCAGGTCACCCCAGGTGAGGACGAGGGCCATGTGCTGTCGCTGGTAGCCGCGGTGGAGCGCGACTCGGAGCACCCGATCGCCGGTGCGATCGTCTCCGCCGCGAGCGCACGCTCGCTCACCCTGCCCGAGGCGAGCGGCTTCGAGGCCCTGCCAGGCTTCGGCGTCGCCGCCGAGGTCGGCGGCGAACGGGTCGTCGTCGGCGCGGAGCGCTACCTGCGGCGCCTCGGCATCGATCCGGGTCCGCTGGCGGACGTTGCCGGCGAGCTCTCCGAGGCCGGCAAGACGGTCATGTACGCCGCCGTCGGTGAGCGCGCCGTCGCCGTCCTGGCGGTGGCCGATCCGATCAAACCCTCGACGCCCGCCGCCATCGGGGCGCTCCACGCGCTCGGGCTGCGCGTCGCCATGATCACCGGCGATGATGAACGCACCGCGCACGCCATCGCCGCGCGACTCGGCATCGACGACGTCTTGGCCGAGGTCCTGCCCGACGGCAAGGTCGCGGCGGTCCAGGAGCTGCAAGCGAATGGCGTGAAGGTCGCCTTCGTCGGCGACGGCATCAACGACGCACCGGCGCTGGCACAGGCCGACGTCGGCTTAGCGATCGGCACCGGCACCGACGTCGCGATCGAAGCGGCCGACGTGGTGCTGATGTCGGGCGATTTGCGCAACGTGGTCAACGCCATCGCGCTGTCCAAGGCCACGCTGCGCAACATCAAGCAGAACCTGTTCTGGGCGTTTGCCTACAACGCCTCCTTGATCCCCGTGGCAGCCGGCGTGCTCTATCCCGTCGCGGGCATCTTGCTCTCCCCGGTGCTGGCCGCCGCCGCGATGGGTCTCTCGAGCGTCTTCGTGGTCACCAATGCGCTGCGCCTGCGGCGCTTCCGCCCCCCCTTAGCCGCCGAGGTCGGGCAGCGACCCGAGCCCGGCGCCGCCGACGCAGATAGCTCCCAACTGGCGGCGGCATGAGTCGAAGGGAGCGCGTGCGCGCGCTGCTCGCAGACGTCGTCTGGCGCTCGGCACTCCTCATGCTCGCGGCCGCAGCGATCGTGGCGCTGGCCTTCGCGACCGGCTTGAGCGAGCGCGCCGCCGGGCACGTGGATCACGACAGCCCCACCGTCGGCCGCCAGGGGCACGGCGCGCACGTGGTGCGAGACGAGTCCGACTTCCTGGTGTCGATGATCATCCACCACCAGGAAGCCGTCGCGAGCGCCCAGGCCATGCTCGAGATCACTGAGCGGGACGAGGTGCGCCAGCTCGCACGGTCGATCGTGCACGAGTGGAGCGCGGAGATCGAGCAGCTGCGCTCGTGGCTGGCTGCCGGGCATCCGGAGCGCGTCGCGACCGAGGGGGGCGCCGGCGCCGCTGTGGCAGTGAGCGCCTTCGAGCCGATGATGCGTCCCTTCGTCGGGCTGCGTCCAGCAGAGGCCGAGGAGGTCTTCGTATCCGACCTGATCCGGCACCACGAGGCAGCCATGGCGATGGCCGAGAGCTACCTCGGCCTGCCCGGTCCCAAGGCGCCTGAGGTGGTGGCGTTCGCCCGGGAGACGCTGCGCATCGCGTCGGCCGAGATACGGGTCCTCGAGCTGCTGCTGCAGATGTGGGGCGTCGCTCCGGTCGATCACGGCTCGCACTGAACTCGATCACGGCGGCTGCTCACGTAGCGGGGCCCGCAGCCGACTCGCTGCGGGCCCCTTCACCAGCGCATCTCCCTCACTCGGGAATGATCAGCACCATGCCTCGGAAGATCATGTCCGCGTTCTCGACAACGTTCAGGTTGGCCGCCAGGATGTCGGGCCAGCGGTTCCCGTCGCGGTAGAAGAAGGTCGCGATCGACGACAACGAGTCGCCGGGCTGGACGGTGTAGATGCCGCGGGCGCCGGTGAGCCGGGCGATCTCGGACTGCGTCGTCTCTAGGTCGGCGCGCACCATTGCGAGCTGGTCACGCTGCTCCTGGGTGACCTGCTGGAGGCCGGAGTGCTCGTCGAGCAGACCGGACAACTCGTCGGTCAGGTTCGCGGCGCGCTCTTGCGCATCGTCGAGCGCGCCGACGGTGGCGGCGAGCTGCTCCTCGGTGGTCTCGCCCCTCCGCTGGGCGACCACCAGCATGGCGGCGAGCTCGTCGCGCTCATTGGCGAGCGCGTCGCGCACGTCTTGGAGGTCATCGCGCTCGGTCCTCAAGGCGGTGATCTCGGACAGCGCCTGCTCGCGCGTCGCCTCCAGCTCGGCCTCGAGCTCCGCGGCCTGGGCGGCCCCCCGCTCGCGAGCCGCTTCGAGGTCGGCATTCAGGGCAGCGATCTCGGACTCGGCCTGCTCTCGAGCGGCCTCGAGCTCTGCCCTGAGCGCAGCGATCTCGGACTCGGCCTGCTCCCGGCTCGCCGCTAACTCCGTGCTCAGCGCAGCGATCTCCGCCTCCGCGCGCTCGCGCGCCGCTTCCAGTTCGGCCTCGAGCTCCGCGACCCGGGCATCCGAGCGCTCACGAGCCGCTTCCAGCTCGGCTTCGAGTTCCGCGACCTCGGCATCCGCCCGCTGGCGCGTGGCCTCCAGGTCCGCGCTCAAGGCCGCGATCTCGGCATCCGCCCGCTCGCGGCTCGCGGCCAACTCGGCCTCGAGGGCAGCGATTTCGGACTCGGCCTGCTCCCGGCTCGCCACCAACTCCGTGCTCAGCGCAGCGATCTCCGCCTCGGCTTGCTCACGCGCCTCTTCGAGCTCTGCCGTCAAGCCGACGATACGGGCGTCGGCCTGCTGACGGCTCCGCTCGAGCTCTGTGCGCACCGACTCGAGCTCGGCCTCCAACGCTTCGAGCTCGGACTCCAACGCCTCGAGCTCGGCTTCCAGCGACCCCAGCTCGGCCCTGAGCGCCTCCACTTCAGTGGTGAGGGCCTCGACGTCTGCCTCGAGCGCCTCCTCGCTCGCCAAGGATGCCTCGAGTCGTTCCTCGAGCGCATCGATCTCGGCGTGGAGCGCATCGATCTCGTTCTGGCGCGCCTCTACTTCGGCCTCCAGGGCGGCCACCTGGCTCTCGAGCCCTTCGAGGGCGCGTGCCCGCTCGGCCTGCGCGGCATCGAGGATGGCGATCTCAGCCTCGAACGCCGCGGCCTGGGTGGCGAGCTGGTCACGAAGCTCGGCCTGCTCTGTGGTCAATTGCTCGATGGTGGCTCCGGCCGCGTCGAGCTCCGCAGCGATCACCTCGAACTCGGCGGTGCGGGCCTCGAGAGCCTGGGTGTGCTCCGCGAGTTCGGCTTCGAGCGAAGCCACTCGTTCCTCGGCTGCCGCAACCTCGGCTTCGAGCGCGGCCTCCGCCTCCGCGGCGCTCGCCTCCGCCTCGGCCAACGCTTCTTGGGCGGCCTCGAGTGCCTGGTCGCGCTCCTGCTGGGCGCCTTCGAGCTGGCGGATCTCGGCAGCACGCGCGCTCAGCGCCGCGGAGCGTTCCGAGACCAA
>SKMG01000213.1 GCA_007121175.1 Trueperaceae bacterium
CGGACGCCCTACCTCCGAGGCGGCCACCGGCTCACTGCGCCGAGCCCGCGTCAGCGCAGCGACAGCGCCACCAACACGACCAGCACCGCGCCGTAACCGGCCCGCAGCACGTGGCGAAGGGGTACCACCCGGCCCAGCATCAGTCGCGCGTTGACCAGCGAGGTGACCGAAGCGGTCAGCGCCCCCACCAGCGTCAGCGGCAGCGCCACCGGTCGGCCGAACGCCACGGCGACCGCGGCGATGGTGAGGGCCACGGCCGCGGCCATGAACCACAGGGCGACGGCGCGGCGGCGGTTGAGGACGGCCCAGGCACCGAAGGCGTTGACGAGCGCGTACCCGGCCACCAGGAGCACGCTCAAGCCGGTCATGGGGGGGCGGCGGCGTCGTCCGGTGGCAGCGTGGCGCGCAGCAATGCCTCGAGGTCGAGCGCTTCGGAGAGCGGCAGCAGCTCGAGGCGACTACCGGCCAGCTCGGCCGCGCGCCGCGCCAACCAGCCTTCCGCGGAGCTCGAAGGATCCAGGACCAGGCGTACGGCGTCGACCTCGGCGCGCCGGGCGAAGCGCCGAACGGCGCCGAGCGCCTCCGCGTCCGAGTCCACCAGGTCAGAGCGCCAGCGCCAGCCCTCCGAGCGCAACTCGGCGGGGTCGACGAAGGGCTGCCCACCCAAGTGCTCGCCCGGGCGCTCGAGGGCAGCGGCGATGCCTGGCGCGCACCACCACGGTGCCCCGGCTAGTGCCACCCGGCGCACGCCGGCACGGGTCGCGGGCACCGCCTTGGGGCGCGGCGGCCTGAGCGCGCTCACCCGATGTTGCTCCCAGGCGCGCCGTACCCGGCCGGCGTCGCGCTGGATACGCGTCAGCAAGGCCATCGCCATCGGCTCGACCGCCGGTCCCGTCTGGGCCGGAACGCCCACGATCGGCGGGGCGCCCGGTTCGGCCCGGGCGAGCATGGTCGGCAGGTCGACGACCCAGGGGTCCTGGCCGGCGCCGGGCCCCTCGCTGCGCTCGAGCAGCAGTTGCGGCGCCAGCACCAGATCGACGTCGGGCAGCGCCCGCAGCGTCGCGCGAGCGAGCAGCGGCAGCAGCCCCTGGTCGGGCGCGAGCCGCTCGGCGGCCCCCAGCACCGCCTCGGCGCCGGGCAGCATGACCTCTGCGCCGAGGGCGCGAAGCAGGTCGGTCCAGAGGGCGCCGTAGCGTTCGAACGAGAATGGGGTGACGAGGCCGACGCGCACGGGCTGACAGTGTAGCACCCGCCTCCCGGCCCCAGGCGAGCCCTAGGCGCGCGCCCGTCGCGCTGCCGGGAACGGACGCTGCGCGCGCGACCACGCTGAGAAAGCCGCCCCGAGCTCGCGCGCGGCGCGCTTGTCGAGGAACTGGTTGCCGTTGCCGCACTTGGGCGACAGCACGCAGCGCGGACAGCCGCGCTCGCACGGGCAGTGACCCAGCAGCTCCAGGGCGGCGGCGAGCCAGGCGTCGAACACCGCCGCCCCCGCCCGGGCGTAGCCGACGCCGCCGGGGTGGCCGTCGTAGACGAACACGACTGCGCGGCCCTCGAGCGGATGGTTCGGGTAGGAGACGCCGCCGATGTCCGCTCGCTCGCAGAGTACGAAGGCCGGCAGCAGGCCGATGAGGGTGTGCTCGAGGGCGTGCATCGCGGCGGCCAGGCTGCCCGCCGGCGGGGAGCCGGCCACCGCGTCGAGCTCGAACCACAGCGCCTGGGTATCGAAGGCGACCTCGGGCAGATCGAGCGCCCTCTCATCGAGCACGCCGCGCTGGCGGAAGCGCCGGCGCACGTAGCCGGTCACGACCGTCCGCACTCGCACGCGACCGACCTGCACACCGGGCGGTGGCGAGCGCAGCGCCGCGGCATCGTCGGGCTCGCCGGGTCGACGGCCCTCCGGCCACCGCTCCAGCACCTCGACGTCGGTCTCGCTGCGCGCCTGCGTGTAGTAGTCCTCGATGTGCGGCAGCAGCACGGCCTCGCCGCGCTCCAGGTCGAGCCGCGCCGACAGGTAGGAGTCGCCCTGGTGCAGGTAGACCGCGCCTGGATGCAGCTCCCGCAGCGCATCGGCGCCGTCTACCAGCCCCAGCGTGCGTCCGTCGGCGTCGCGCAGCCGCACCCGGCCGGGTCCTAAGCCCCCACGCACGCGCAGCGCGCGGTGCGGATACCGCCGCGAGCTCGCGAAGCGCTCCTCACCGTCGGCGCTCGTCGCTGGCAGGCGCGTCAGACCCGGCACACGTGCGAGATCGACCCATGGCGCCACTAGCGCCTCGCGCTGCGCCAGCGGCCGCTCGGCGGCGGCGCAGCGGAGGTGCGGTGGGTGGAGCTCGTCGTTCCACGGGTCGGCGATGGCGTCCTCGGGCTCGCCGTCGAGCAGCCGCTCGGGGTGCAGCAGGTAGTACTCGTCGAGCGGATCCGGTCCCGGTATCCAGACCGTCAGGCTCCGCGACCCGCCTCGCCCGGCGCGGCCGGAACGCTGCCAGAAGGCCGCCTGTGAGCCCGGGTAGCCGACCAGCACCACCGCGTCCACGCCGCCGACGTCGACGCCGAGCTCGAGCGCGCTGGTGGCCACCAACAAGCGCGCGTCGCCGTCGCGGAAGGCCGCCGCGATCCGATCGCGGTCTTCGGGCAGGTAGCCGCCGCGATAGCTCAGGATGGCCGATTGCAGCGGCGGCGGCGCGAACTGCACCGCATAACGCCGCACCAGTTCGGCGCCCCGACGGGTGTTGCTGAACACCAGCGTCTTCACGCCTTCGCGCGCGAGCGCCACGCCGAGCTCCGCCGCCTCGACCGCGGCGCTGCGGCGCCGTCCCGGCTCTCCGGGCAGGTCTGCCGGACGCCATAGCACGACCTCGCGCGGCCCACGCGGCGCGTCGTCCTCGGTGACCGCCACGGCCGGGCGACCGGTCAGCCTCTCCAGATGTTCCGCCGGGTTGCCGATCGTCGCCGAGGCGGCCACCACCGTCGGCTCGGCGCCGTGCAGCGCCGCGAGCCGCAGGGCCCGCCGCAGCACGTTCGCGACGTGCACGCCGAGCACACCGCGGTACGCGTGCAGCTCGTCGACGACCAGCCAGCGCAGGCCCGCGAGGAAGCCGTGCCAGGCGTGATGGAAAGGCAGCAGCCCGTAGTGCAGCATGTCGGGGTTGGTGATGATCACCCGGCCCCTCTCGCGTGCCGCGCGGCGCTCGGACTGGGGCGTGTCGCCGTCGTACCGGAGAATCGCCGCCGCGTCGAGGCCGAGCGCGCCGGCGGCGGCTCGCCAGTGTCCCTCCTGATCGGCCGCCAACGCCTTGGTGGGCATCACCGCCAGTGTGGTGCCGCCTGCGGCCAGCGCCAGCAGCGCCGGGAGCTGGTACACCAGCGACTTGCCAGAGGCGGTGCCGGTCGCGAGCACCACGTCGAGGCCGGCGCCGAGCTGCCGCAAGGCCAGCGCCTGGTGGCCGTAGGCGCGCACCCCCAGCTGCGCCAGGGCGGCGTCCCACGGCTCTCCGGCGGGCTCGTAACGGCCGCGCCGCGGCGGCAGGAAGGCATGGGCCCGCACCTGCTCGTGACCCTTACCGACGCCGGCGAGCCAGGCGTGGAAGGAGCCGCCTGCCAGCAGCGCGCCCTCGTTGCTCACGCTCGAGGATAGCCCGTCGCGCCCACTGCAGCGGTCGCCGCGCGCCCTGCTACACTCGCTCGCGCATGCCGCTCTTGGCCCTGGTCACGCTGCTCCTCGCGCTCGGCTACGCCGTCGTCGCCGCAGTGCTGGTGCTGACGCTGCGGCGTCCGGAGCCGTGGGCGGAACCGCTAGCGGCCGCGCCGCACGAGTGGCCCGACGTCGACGTGGTGGTGCCGGCCCGCGACGAGGCCGACACGCTGCCCGCTACGCTGGCGTCGCTGGCGGCGCAGGACTATCCCGGACGGTTGCGCTTCCTCGTCGTCGACGATCGCTCGCAGGACGACACCGCTCGGCTGGTCCAGCGCGCGGCGGCGTCCGACCAGCGCTTCGAACTGGTGCGCGTCGAGACGCCCTCGCGACGCCTCGCGCCCAAGGTGAACGCCGTGAGCCACGGGATCGCGGCGGGATCGGCCCCCTGGATCGTCACCACCGACGCCGACTGCCTGCACCCGCGCGGCTGGCTGCGGGCGCTCGTCGCCGCCGGCGAATCCCACGTGATGGTGACCGGCTACGTCGAGACCGCCCGGCCAGGTGAGGCGCGCGGGCTGTTCCGGAAGGTGGAGGCGCTGGACTGGATCTCGCTGATGTTGACCAACCGCGCCCTGGTGCGGCTCGGAGCCAGCGTCGCGAGCGCCGCCAGCAACCAGGCCTACCGGCGCAGCGCCTTCGACGCGCTCGGCGGCTTCGGCGTCGCCGGACGTGCCCCCTCGGGTGACGAGGACCTGCTCACGCAACGCCTCGGCGCGCTACCGGGTGCCGGCGTCGCGTACACCGACGCCGAGGATGCACGCGTGCTGACCGCCTCGGCTGGTTCGTGGGGCGGGTTCCTGGCGCAGCGCCGGCGCTGGGTCTCGCGCTACCACCACCCGCAGCACTACCACCCGGGCTTCCTGGCCGGGATCGTGCTGCTCGGCGCCCACAGCGTCTGCCTGAGCGTGTCGACGCTCGCCGTCCCCTGGTGGCCCGAGAGCCTGCCATGGCTGCTCGGGTCGTGGGGCCTGGTGCTGGCCGTGGTGCTGAGCGGCATGCACCTAGGCCTCTCGCGCTTAGGACGCGATGACCTCAGGGGCTGGCCGGTCCTCGCGTGGGCCCTGCTCCACCCGTTGCTGATCGCGACGGCGGTGATCTGGTCGGTGGTGCGGCCCGGTTCGTGGCACGCCGGAGCCGACGACTACCGGGGTCGCGCCTGGCGCGCCTGGGTGCGGCGCGCATTGCGGCGCGCGCGTCGCCGCTCGCTCGGACGGTCGCGCGTGGGCGCGCGGCGACAACGAAGGCCGCAACGCACCGAGGCTCGAAACGTGCGGTGGTAGCGTGGTGGTGGGCAGGGCGACGCTACCGCCCGCCGCCCGGACGAGGAGGCGGGCAGCGCCGTTGCTCTGCCCGAGCCGCCCATGCGCGTCGCGCTGTTCACTGAGACCTTCCTGCCGAAGATCGACGGCATCGTCACGCGACTGGTTCGTACCCTCGAGGAGCTGCGCGATCTGGGTCACGAGGCGCTGGTGTTCGCGCCGCACGATCCGCCACCGGCCTACGCGGGCCACCGCGTGGTCCGCGTGCCCGCGTTCTCGTTCCGCCCCTGGTATCCGGAGCTGTTCCTGGGCCTGCCGCGGCCGCGCTTAGGACGCGAGCTCGATGCCTTCGGTCCGGACGTCGTGCACGTGGTGAACCCGGTCGTGCTCGGGCTGTGGGGCACCATGGTGGCGCGCCAGCGAGACCTGCCGCTGCTGGCGAGCTTCCACACCGACATCACCCAATACGCGGTGCACATGCGCCTGGCCTTCCTCGGCCCGCTCTCGCGGATGTTCCTGCGCGACGTGCACAACCAGGCCCACGTCAACCTCTGCACCTCACAGCCGATGGTGGACGCCGCGCGCGCGCTCGGCATCTGTCGCGTGCGGCTCTGGCCCAAGGCCGTCGACACCGAGCGCTACCACCCTGGCCAGCGCGACGTGGCGATGCGCGGCCGCCTCAGCGGCGGGCATCCCGAGGCGCCGCTCATGCTCTACGTGGGCCGCCTGTCGCACGAGAAGCGCCTCGACTGGCTGCGCCGGCCGCTCGAGCGGCTGCCGGGGACGCGCCTCGCTTTCGTCGGCTCGGGGCCCGCCGAGCCCGAGCTGCGCCGGCTCTTCGCCGGGACGCCGACCGTCTTCACGGGCTACCTCGCGGGCGACGAACTCGCTGCCGCGTACGCTTCGGCCGACGTGTTCGCTTTCCCCTCCGACACCGAGACGCTCGGCTTCGTGGCGATGGAGTCGATGGCCTCGGGCGTGCCGGCGGTAGCCGCTCGCGCAGGCGGTATCCCCGATGTGATCGACCACGAGGTGAACGGGCTCCTCTTCACACCCGGCGACGAGGACGAGCTGAGCGCCGCCCTGGCGCGGCTCCTGTTCGATACGGAGCTCAGAGAACGCCTGGGGCGGCGTGCGAGATGCGACATGGAGCTCTGGTCGTGGCGCGCCTCGACCATCGCGCTCCACCGCTACTACGAGAAGGCGTGCGCCGTCCACGCGCGCTTCGAGCCGCCCGGCGACGCCGGCCGGCGCCGGCTCGCTCAGCGCAGGCGGGGCGCCACCACGGGGCCTCGCGGCGTCGAGAAGACCTCGACGCCGGTGCGGTAGACGCGCTCGAGGCGACGCTGGGACAGCACCTCCGCCGCCGAACCCTCGGCATCCACCCGCCCGTCGCTCAGCAGCGTGATCCGGTCGCAGACGCGCGCGGCGAGGTTGAGGTCGTGGAGCACCAGCAGCACCCCGACCCCGTGTCTTGCAGCAGCGCGCAGCGCGACGAGCACCTCGGTCTGGTAGCGCAGGTCGAGGTGACTGGTCGGCTCGTCGAGCAGCAGCACGTGCGGCCGCTGGGCGAGGGCCCGGGCCAGCACCACCCGTTGCTGCTCCCCGCCCGAGAGCCGCTCCACCGGCCGCTCCGAGAACTCCCAGACGCCCGTCTCCCGCATCGCCCGCTCGATCTCGGCCTCGTCGTCGCGGCTCGCGCCGCGCCACAGCCCGACGTACGGCGTGCGGCCCATACTCACCACCTCGTGCACCAGATAGCCCTCGGGCAGCCGCGCGGCCTGCTGCACCACCGCCAGACGTCGCGCCAGGTCTCGCCGGCCATAGCGCTCGAGCGGCCGGGCGTCGAGCGTCGCGCGGCCGGCGGCGAGCGGCAGCATCCTCGAGAGCACGCCGACGAGCGTCGACTTTCCCGCCCCGTTGGGACCGATGACGCCGACCACCTGCCCCGAGCGCACGCTGAGGTCGACGTCGAAGAGCACCTGCCGATAGCGGCGGCCCTGACCGTAGCCGGCGCACGCCCCCTGGAGGCACAACACCTCCGCGCCGGCGGCGCCCTGGGCGACACCCCGGGCGTCGTCCGACGTGACGCCTCGGGTGTTGGTCCGGGCCGAGCCCGCCGCGGGGCTCACGCCTCGGCTCCACGACGCAGCAACAGCAGGAAGAACGGCGCCCCGACCAGCGCCGTCACGATGCCGACGGGCACCTCGGCGGGCGCGATCACGCTCCGCGCGACGAGATCGGCGAGCACCATGAAGCCCGCGCCCCATACGGCTGCGAGCGGCACCAGCCGGCGGTGGTCGGGGCCCAACGCCAGCCGCACGGCATGGGGCACGACGAGCCCCACGAAGCCGATCACGCCAGCGACGCTCACGGCCGCGGCAGTGGCCAGGGTACCGGCCGCCACCACGCCGAGCTTGAGCGCTTCGACAGGGACACCGAGCTGCGCCGCCGCGCTCTCGCCGAGCTGCAGCACGTCGAGGGAGCGGGCCGCGACCATCAGCGCCGC
>SKMG01000132.1 GCA_007121175.1 Trueperaceae bacterium
CCCGGCCCGCAGCGCCCGGCCCGCAGCGAACCGCCGCCGGAGACCCGCAGCCGGCGAACGCCCCGCGCCCGACGGCCGCAGGCGGTCGCCGGACTGACGGACGCTCAGCTGCCGGTGCCGGCCCCAGTCAGCTCGGCGCGCTCGCGGTCGACGAACTGCCGCGCGGTACGCCCGGAGAAACCGTTGCCCCAGGTTGCGAAACGCACCGCGCGCTGGTCCAGCGAAGCGCCGGTCTCGAGGCCGGCCGCAGCGGCGAGCGCGCGGACGATCGCCAGGTAGGCGCGCTGGTCGGCCGACGGGAAGGTGATCGTCAAGCCGAACCGGTCGGCGAGAGCGAGCCGGTCGTGGTGCGTGTCCCAGGCGTGCACGTCGGCGTCCTGCGGGTCCGGCCGGTCGCCGTGACGTTCTCGCACCAGGTGCCGGCGGTTCGACGTCGCCACCACCAAGACGCGCTCATCTCTCGTCAGCAGGCTTCCCTCCAACAGGCTCTTGAGCGGGCGCAGACGCTCGTCGCCGGCATCGAAGGCCAGGTCGTCGAGCACGAGCACCGCAGGACGCGGAAGGCGCGCCGCGGCCTCGAGCACCGCCCCCAAGTGGGCCAGGTGGGCGAACGGCAGCTCGACCAGACGCAGGCCGCGGCGGGCGTAACGCTCGAGCAGCCCCCGCGCTGCGGTCGACTTGCCGCTGCCGCGGGGGCCGTAGAGCAGCGTCGCGAGCGCAGGTCTGCCGCTGAGGAAGGCCTCGACGTTGGCCAGGAACGGCGCGAGCTGGCGCTCGAGACCGACGAGATCGGCCAGCTTGGCGCCGGCCGGCGTCGCCACCCCGACCAGCCGCCGACCATCCCAGGCGTAGGCCTCGTACCTCCCGAGCGGCCCGGCTCCGCACGCTCGCGCCGTCTCCAGCACCAGCTCCAGACACTGCGCGACGGCGCCCGAGAGCAGCGCCTGACGCAGCCGCCGGGTGGCCTCGACCGCCTCCGAGCTCGGGTCACCCTGCTCGCTCAGGCGCTCCCAGCGAGGCAGCGCGCGCCCGATGAGCGCCTCGACCTCGCCCTGCCAGTCGCGGCGCACCAGCCAGGCCAGCTGCCCGAGGTCCGACCTGGCTGCCTCCGCCAGGCCAGCTGCCCCGAACACCTCTCGCCCGAGCGCCACGGTGCGCCCCACCTGCGTCGCCCAGGCGCCGGGACCGAAGAGCACGGCCTCCGCGACGGCTTCGGCGAGGTCGGCGTGCCCCCGTGCGATCAGCGAGCGCGCCACGCCGGCGTGGGCGGCGGCGGCCGCGGCTGCCTCGGCACGGGCGAGCGCGCCGTCGAGCGCCGTGAGCGATGCCCACCACGGCGCGGCGTGAGGACCGTCGAGCAGGTAGGGTTCGAACACGCTGCTCCCTTCGGACTGCACGGCGCGTCGGAGCGCTGCGCGCGAGTCGCGCCAGGATACCCATGCTCGCGCCGGTCGCCCCGCCCAAGGGGCGGACGCGCGGCGGCGTCGTGGTAGCCTCCGGCATGGCGGCCATCTACCAGCGTGCGCGACCCGCGCGCTTCGACGAGGTCGTCGGTCAGGATCACGTCACCACACTGCTCGTCGCCGCCGTGCGGCGGGGCGCGGTCGGTCATGCCTACTTGTTCTCGGGACCTCGTGGCGTGGGCAAGACCACCACCGCCCGCCTGCTGGCGATGGCCGTGAACTGCGACTCCGACGCCGCGACGCCACCGTGCGGCGCCTGCGAGTCCTGCCTGGCGGTACAGGCGGCAGGGCATCCGGACGTGATCGAGCTCGATGCCGCCTCGAACAACTCGGTCGACGACGTGCGCGAGCTGCGTGAACAGGTGCGGCTGGCGCCGCTGCGCGGCGGCCGCCGCGTGTGGATCCTCGACGAAGCCCACATGCTCTCGCGTGCCGCCGCGAACGCTCTGCTCAAGACCCTCGAGGAGCCTCCCCCGGGCTTGCTGTTCGTGCTCGCCACGACCGAGCCCGAGAAGCTGCCCGCGACGGTCCTGTCGCGCTGCCAGCACTTCAGGTTCCGCCGGCTCTCCGACGACGAGATCCGCGGCAAGCTCGAGCGGCTGCTAGCAGCCGACGGGACGCCCGCCGACGGCGCGGCCCTCGACCTGCTGGCGCGAGCGGCCGACGGCGCGATGCGCGACGCTGAGTCGCTGCTCGAGCGGCTGCTGGCTTCCGGCGAGCCGCTGACGCTCGCCGCCGCCGAGGCAGCGCTGGGATTGCCGCCCCAGGAGCGGCTGGCCGCACTCGCCGGCGCCTTGGCCGCTGGCGACCTGGCGTCGCTGCTCGCCGGCGCGGCCGAGCTGTACGGCGACGGTTTCGCGCCCCGAACGGTAGCGGAGCAGCTCGGTCGTACGCTGCGCGACGCGCTCGTAGCGCGCGTGCGGTCCGAGAGCAGGCGCGGCGGATCGCCGACAGTCGCGCCACGCGAGGGTGCGCTCGAGGTAGCCGCCCAGGTCGCGGACGAGGACGCCCTGATCCGGGCGCTCCACGTCCTCGACGACGCGCAGGAGCGCTTCGTGCGGCGCGGCGACCTGTACGCGCTCGAGGTGACCGTCATCCGGGCGGCTGCCGCGATCCGCGCGCCGAAGGGGGCGCACGAGGGCCTGCAGCCGGAGGCTGCTGAGGACGTGACCGGGGTGCTGGCGCAGCGCGTGCCCGTCCCCGTGGCCGCGGCTCCCGCACCTGCCGGGGGCGGCGGCGCTCAGGCGACGCGGGCCTCGCCGGCGGCTGCTGAGCTGGCAGCGTCGGGCGAGACGCCAGCGTCGGGCGAGCCGGCAGCGTCGGGCGAGGCACACGTGGCTGGCGAGCCGTCGGCAGGGAGCCTCGAGCGCTTCGACCCCAACGCGCCCGCGCCGCGCACCTCTGCCGCCGCCCAGAAGCACCGCAAGGCGGGCTCGACCAAGCTGAGCTGGCACACCATCCTGGCGCGCGCCGGACCGCAGCTGAAAGCGTTCCTGCTCCCTGCCGAAGCGAGCTTCGATGGCGGACGGCTCGATGTGCGCTACGACACGCGACACGCCTTCCACTTCAGCCAGTTGCAGCGGCGCGAGCGGGAGTTCCTCGAGCTGCTCGACGCCGCGGGCGGGTCGCACCTGCGCGTGACGGTCGAGGGCCCGGGGGGCCGCTTGCAGCGCGACCGCTCGGGCGAGGCGCCGGCGGGGAGCTCAGCAAAAAAAGCCTGACGGGGGCGGCCGCTGCGGCAGCGCCCCCGGAGCAGAGCCCGGCTCCGAGCCCACCCCACGGCGCGCCGGCGGCGGCGGGCGCGGACGACCTACCATCGCGCGCAGACCCGCAGGCGGCATCGGTCGAGGCGCCGCCCTTGCCGCCCAGTGACACCCTCGAAGCGCTCCCGGAGGGGTTCTGGGATGCACTACCGGCGCAGCACACGCCGCTCGGCGAGCGCCGGGACGCTCCGCAGCCCCCTGCCCTGGGGCCACAGCCGGCCGCCCCGACACCCATGACCGCCGCGCCGCCGCGAGCTGGCCTGGAGCCCCAGACGGCCGCGCCGCCCCGGCCGGCGAGTGCGGTCAGCGCAGACCCACCCGCGCCTGGCACCGTGGCGATGCTGCAGCGGCTCTTCCCCGGACGGGTGCTGCGCATCGAGCCGGCCGAGACCGCGACGAGCTGGGCCCCGGGCGCTGATGCCGATGAGCACGGCGCCGAGCTGACCGGCGAAGCCGCTGCAGCTGACGAGGGGGGCTCTCTGGGCGGGCTAGAATCCTCGAGGAGTCGAGACACATGAACATCCAGAAGTTGATGAAGGAAGCCCAGAAAGCCCAGCGCCAGATGGCCGAAGCGCAAGAGCGGTTGGCCTCGATGAGCGTCGAGGGCAGCGCCGGCGGTGGCATGGTGACGGCGACGGCCAGCGGCGACGGATCTGTGACCAAGGTCCGCATCGACCCCGGCGCCATCGACCCGGACGACGTGACGCTGCTCGAGGACCTGGTGACCGCCGCCGTGGCCGATGCGCAGCGCAAGGCCAAGGAGCTGCAGGAGCAAGAGATGGGCTCTGCCGTCGGCGGGCTCGGCAGCATGCCGGGCCTGTTCTAGGGGTACTCGCGGCGTGCGCTATCCGACGCCGCTCCTGACGCTGATCCGCGAGTTGAGCCGGCTGCCTGGCATCGGCCCGAAGTCCGCCCAGCGACTCGCCTTCCACCTGTTCAACCAGAGCGAGGAGGACGTCTTCGCCCTCGCGCGTGCGCTCGAGGAGGCCAAGACCGGGCTCGAGCGCTGCCCGCGTTGCGCCCACGTGATGGCGGCGGGGAACGAGGCCTGCGAGGTCTGCCTCGACCCAGCTCGCGATGCCGCCCTGCTGTGCGTGGTCGAGCAACCGGCGGACGTGCTCGCGATCGAACGGAGCGGCGAGTACGCCGGCCACTACCACGTGCTGCACGGCGCACTCTCGCCCATGCAGGGTGTCGGGCCCGACCAGCTCACCCTGCGGCTGCTGCTCGAGCGCCTCGAGGGCGTGCGCGAGGTGGTGCTGGCGACCTCGACCACGGTCGAGGGCGAGGCCACTGCGCTCTACCTGGCCCAGCGCCTCGAAGCGAGCGCGGTGCGCATCAGCCGCATCGCCTACGGCCTGCCGGTCGGCGGCGACCTGGAGTACGCCGACGAGGTGACGCTCGGTCGTGCGATGACGCACCGCCGTCCGTTGTGAGATCCTGCACCTCGCTCTGCAGCGCGGGACGTTGATACCCGCCGACTCGTCCTTATAATGCGACCGCTCGGGAGGGGGGCCACAGCGTTGGCACTCGAGAAGTCAACTCGCCGATTGGTGATCGTGGAGTCGCCGACCAAAGCGCGCACGATCAAGCGCTACTTGCCTGGTGAGTACCAGGTCGAGGCCAGCATGGGTCACGTCCGCGACCTGCCGGCCTCCGCCGCGGAGATCCCGGCCGAACACAAGGGTCAATCCTGGGCGCGCCTCGGCGTCAAGGTCGACAACGGCTTCGAGCCCCTCTACGTGGTGTCGCCCAAGAAGCGCGACGTCGTCCGCAAGCTGCGCCAGGCGCTCAAGGAGGCCGACGAGCTGCTGATCGCCACGGACGAGGATCGGGAAGGCGAGAGCATCGGCTGGCACCTGGTGCAGGTGCTCTCACCCCGGGTCCCGGTGCGGCGCATGGTGTTCCACGAGATCACCGAGGACGCCATCCAGCGGGCACTGACCCAGACCCGCGAGATCGATGCCAACCTGGTCGACGCGCAGGAGACGCGCCGCGTGCTCGACCGGCTGGTGGGATACACCATCTCGCCGCTGCTGTGGAAGAAGATCGCGCCGCGACTCTCCGCCGGCCGCGTGCAGAGCGTAGCGGTGCGGCTCCTGGTGCTGAGGGAACGCGAGCGCCTGCGCTTCAAGACGGCGCGCTACTGGGACCTGGGCGCCAGCCTGGTGACGCCTGCCGGGGGGACCTTCCAGGCTCAGCTGACCCACGTCGGCGACGTCCGGGTGGCCAGCGGCCGCGACTTCGACGAGTCGACCGGCCGCCTCGAGGACACCGTGCGCGAGGGACGCGACCTCGTGCTGCTCGACGAAGCGCGGGCACGCGCGCTCGCCGCCGAACTGCAGCAGGGATCGTGGCGCGTCGCGCAGGTCGAGTCGCGTGATGCCGCGCGCCAACCGGCTGCGCCGTTCACCACCAGCACCTTGCAGCAAGAGGCGAGCCGCAAGCTCGGTCTCGGTGCCCGTGACACCATGCGCGTGGCACAGGGCCTCTACGAGCGCGGCTACATCACCTACATGCGGACCGACGCCACCCACCTGTCGAACGAGGCCCTCAAGGCCGCGCGCGAGGCGATCGTCCAGCGCTACGGCGACGCCTACCTCCCGGCGTCGGCCCGCAGCTACGCCAAGGGGAGCCGCAACGCCCAGGAGGCTCACGAGGCGATCCGCCCGGCCGGCACCACCATGCTCACCGCCGAGGAGCACGGCCTCAAGGCAACCGACGCGGCCCTGTACGACCTGATCTGGAAGCGCACGGTGGCGAGTCAGATGCGCGATGCCCAACTGCGCTTCGTCACCGCGCGGATCGACGCGCAGGCGCCTGGCGACGGAGCACGGGCCCGCTTCCGCGCCACCGGCCGGACGACGGTCTTCCCTGGCTTCTTCCGCGCCTACGTCGAGGGCAGCGACGATCCGGAGGCCAGCCTCGACGCACAGGAGCAGCCCCTGCCCCCGCTCGAGCGCGGCGCCGAGCTCGACGCCCGGCAGGTCGATGCCGTGGGCCACGAGACCAAGCCGCCGGCGCGCTACACCGAGGCCTCGCTGGTCAAGCTGCTCGAG
This sequence comes from Trueperaceae bacterium, assembly GCA_007121175.1. Classification (GTDB taxonomy): domain Bacteria; phylum Deinococcota; class Deinococci; order Deinococcales; family Trueperaceae; genus CSSed10-48. The sequence continues at coordinate 6,286 of SKMG01000132.1, forward strand.
CAGGAGGGCATCGGCCGGCCGAGCACCTACGCCAGCATCATCGACACCATCCTGCGGCGCCAGTACGCGCGCAAGCAGGGGACGCAGCTGGTCCCGACCTTCGTCGCCTTCGCGACCAACGCCCTGCTCGAGCACCAGTTCCAGTCGTTGGTGGACACCGAGTTCACGGCGACGATGGAGGCGACGCTCGACGAGATCGCCAGCGGCGCCGTCGACCCGCAGCCGTACCTGCGCGCGTTCTACGCTGGCGAAGGCGGTCTCGAGGCGACGGTGGCACGCGGGCTCGAGCGCATCGACGCGCGTGAGATCAGCACCGTACGAGATCCCAGTTGGGAGCCCTTCGTCGTGCGGGTCGGACGCTACGGCCCCTACGTCGAGGGGCACATCGACGGCGAGGTGAAGACCGCCAGCCTGCCGGACGACGCCGTTCCCGCCGACCTCACGCGTGAGGCGCTCGAGGGCTACCTGCGCGCCGGCAACGCGGCCGACCACGTGCTCGGCAGCCATCCCGAGAGCGGCGACCCGATGCTCCTCAAACGCGGTCCCTACGGGCCGTACCTGCAGCTCGGCGACGGTGCCGACGGAGCGCGGCCGAAGCGCGTGTCGCTCCCGCCCGGGATCGAGCCGGAGGCGGTCGACCACGACCTGGCGCGACGCCTCCTCGATCTCCCGCGCCGGCTCGGCACGCACCCCGAGAGCGGCGAGCCGGTCGAGGCGCACATCGGGCGCTTCGGACCGTACGTGCGCCACCAGAAGACCTTCGCCAGCATCCCCAAGGGCGCGGACTTCGATCTGCTGAGCGTGAACCTGGAGCAGGCGCTCACGCTGCTGGCCCGCAAGCGCGGCCGCAGCGCGCCGCTGCGCGTCGTCGGGAAGCATCCCGAGACGGGCGAGCCGATCGAACTGCGCAGCGGGAAGTACGGCCCGTACGTCTCGGACGGGCAGCTGAACGCCTCGCTCAAGGAGGGACAGGACCCCGAGAACATCGACCTGAGCGCAGCACTGGCACTGCTCGCCGAGCGTGAAGCCGCCGGAACGGAACGCTCTGCGCCAACGCGGCGCAGGAAGCCGACCAAGGCCAAGCCGACCAAGGCCAAGCCGACCGAGGCCAAGGGTAGGACCAAGGCCAAGAGCAAGACCAAGAGCAAGACCAAGGCC
>SKMG01000177.1 GCA_007121175.1 Trueperaceae bacterium
GGCATGCCGGCCCGAGTGCCCCGCTTCGCCTCGTGCCGAACTCGGTCCTCACCGTCGACACCGCCGCGTTGGCGGGCCTCGGCGGTGAGCATGGTCGCTGATGCTAGACATGTTGTCAGACATCTGCTACGGTGAGGGTACGTTTGGAACCCGAACGGGAAGGTGGCCGATGAGCAACGTCGCCAGCCCTGCTGTTGCCCCGAGTGCCGACGGGCGCCCGACGAGCGGAAAGAGCGCCGGGATTGCGCGCGAACTGGCGAGCCAGGTGGTGTCGGGTGGGTTGCACCCCGGTACCCTATTGCCGACCGAGCACGAGCTCGTGCAGCGCCACGGCGCGAGCCGACCGGTGATCCGGGAAGCCAGCCGGCTCCTTGGCGGCGCTGGTTTGGTCGAAACCCGTCACGGGGTCGGTTCCATCGTCAACCCGCCGCGTCTCTGGAACGTCTTCGATCCCATCGTGCTCAAGGCCCACCTCGACAACCGCAACCTGCCGGCCATCGTCGACGAACTGCTCGAGCTCCGGCGGGTTGTCGAGGTCGAGTCTGCCGGCACCGCCGCACGGCGCCGTTCGAGCGAGCAACTCGCCACCTTGAGCGTCTGGCTTGATCGCATGGGCGCCGTGCTCGACGACGTCGAGCGTACTGCCAGCGCCGACTTCGCCTTTCACGAAGCGATCATCGAGGCGGCCGGCAACCGGTTCTTCGGAGGCATCCTCCGCTACGTGCGCGAGGCCCTGTGGGAAGGCCGGCTGTTGACCTCCCAGGAGGGCGGCTGGAGCGGTCGGCGTCGCGCCTTCGAGTTCCATCGGGCGATCCTGGAGGCGATCGCTGCAGGCGATGCCGACCGAGCGCGGGACGTGATGACCGAACATCTGAAGGTGGCCGCAAGCGATCTGCGGCAGGCAGTGCTTTCGACAAGTGGGGCCAAGGAGGCGGCCTCGTGAAGATCACAGACGTACACGCATGGCTCGTCGAAGGCGTCGTCTACAACTGGTGCCTGGTCAAGATCGAGACCGACACGGGGCACGTCGGGTACGGCGAGGCGACCAACTGGCCCGGGTCGCCGCTGGTGCTCGCAGCCTGTCGTCACGTAGGCGAGCGGATCGTCGGGATGGACGCACGCCGCATCGACTACATCTGGACCAAGCTCTACAAGGACCTCAACTGGATCGGCCAAGCTGGACCTGTGATGAGTGCCATCAGCGGGATCGACATCGCCCTGTGGGACCTCAAGGGGAAGGCGCTCGGCGCCCCTGTCTTCGAGCTGCTCGGTGGCGCCTACCGGCGGCGGCTGCCGCTGTACGCAAACTACTGGTTCGCGGGAGGAGAGCACACGCCCGAGGCGTACGCAGCGCGAGCGCGCGAGGTGGTGGCAGAGGGCTTCACGGCGCTGAAGTTCGATCCGTTCGCGCACGTGAACTACCTCTACGGGGACCACCTGGCCGTCGATCTCGGTCTCACCGAGGCTCAGCGCCGACGCGCTATCGACGTCATCGTGGCGGTACAAGAGGGCGTGGGCGAGGGTATCGAACTGGCGATCGAGACCCACGCGATGCTCAACTCGGCCACCGCGATCGACATGGCGCACCGAATCGAAGCCGCCGGCATCCGCTGCATGTGGTTCGAGGAGCCGGCGCCACCCGAGCATCCCGCGGCGATCGCGCGTATCGCCGCTCGCACGCGTCTGCCGATCGCGGTGGGTGAGCGCCTGCACAGCAGGAGCATGGTCAAGCCGATCCTCGATCTCGGCGCCGCCGACTTCCTGATGCCCGATATCACCCGCTGTGGCGGCATCAGCGAGATGCGCAAGATCGCCAACTTGGCGGAAACCTACAATGTGCCGATCGCGCCGCACAACCCAAACGGCCCGATCTCGACGGTAGCCTCGGCTCACGTGATGGCGGCAGTGCCGAACTCCTTCCGGCTCGAGTTCATGCGCGACGACGTGGCGTGGCGCGACGAGATCCTCTCCCATCCGCTGCCGGTCGCCGGAGGCATGTTCGAGCTCTCCGAGCGCCCAGGGCTGGGGTTCGAGGTCGACGAAACTGTGCTCGCCAGGCACCCGGGCGTCACGGTGGCACGGGAAGGCTTCTACGTATGAGCGAAGTCGTCATCACCAAGGCTGTCCCCGCGGACCTCGTCGCCGAGGTGCTGGCAGGCGTCGACGTCGTCCAGGGACCGACTGGTACCGAGTGGACGCTCGAGCAGACAGCTCCACACCTCACCGACTGCCGCGGACTCGTCACGTGGGGCTTCTTGCGCGTCGACGGAGCGCTGCTCGATCGAGCGCCGGCACTGCAGGTCGTCGCCAACGTCGCGGTCGGATACGACAACCTCGATGTACCCGAACTCACCCGGCGCGGGATCTGGGCGACGAACACACCCACGGACTTCGCCGCACCGACGGCCGAGGTGGCGATCGGTCTGATGATCTCAGCCATGCGACGCATTGCGGAGGGCGAGCGGTACATACGTGCCGGTACCTGGCTCAGCCCTAACCCGGGCCGCTTCGACGGTCCCTCACTGGCGGGCAAGACCCTCGGTCTCGTCGGCTTCGGCACCATCGCTCGTGAGGTTGCGCGTCGCGCCTCCGCGTTCGGCATGCGCATCGTATACCACGCACGAAATCGGGTTCCCGAGGCAGTCGAGAGTGAGCTCGACGCGAAGCGCTTGCCGCTCAACGAGCTGCTCACCGTTGCCGATGTCGTGTCGCTGCACGTGCCACTCACCGAGCAAACGGAGCGGATGATCGACGCGCGGGCGCTCGCGTCGATGAAGCCAAGCGCATACCTGATCAACACCGCCAGGGGGAAGGTGGTCGACGAGGCGGCGCTCATCGACGCCCTCGCGTCCGGCCGCCTGGCCGGGGCGGGCTTGGACGTGTTCGCCGACGAGCCACGGATCCCTGAGGCGCTGCTTTCGCTCCCCAACGTCGCGGTCGCTCCCCATCTCGGGGGTGCCTCCGTAGAGGGCCGCCGGGCGGCCCAAGCGACCGCCCTCTCGAACGTGCGATCGGTGCTCCGAGGCGGCGCGCCGCACACGCCCGTCAACCGCGTGAGCGCAGAAGGGAGGGACGCTGCTTCTCGTACCTAGAGCCGACGCTCGATGCACGCTCCTCGTGACGTAACTCGGAGGTTCTCCATGCGATCCACCTGCACCCTTACCCGCTTGGTCATGATCGGGCTCGCCGTCGCCGGCATGCTCGCCGTTTCGGTCTCATTCGCGCAAGCGTTCCCGACCTCGCCCATCACGATCATCTCGCCGGCGGCTGCTGGCGGTGGCACCGACCTGACAGCGCGCAGCATCGGCCGTTATGCGGAGCCGTTCTTGGGCGTCTCGACGGTCGTGACGAACATGCCTGGCGGCGGCAACGCCATCGGCATCACCGCGGGTCACCAGGCCGCCCCAGACGGCTATACCCTGGTGCTCGGGCAGGTCGAGACCGTGCTCCTGCCGCTCCTCGAACGCGTCCCGTGGGAGGCGTCGGAGTTCACCCCGATCATCGGCGTGAATAGCGCGTCTTCGGCACTGACCGTCCGTACCGACTCACCCTTCATGAGTGTGGCCGACTTCGTCGAGCACGCCCAGGATAATCCCGGCGTGCAGGTGGGCGGATCGGCGCCCGGCACCATCTGGCACTTGGCCGCTGTGGGTCTCGATCAGGCCATCGGCGGCAACCTCAACGTGATCCCCTACTCCGGCGGCGCGGCGCCGGCCATCCAAGATCTCCTGGGCGGGCAGCTCCAGGCGATCACCGTCAGCGGTGGAGAAGTCTCCGATCAGGTCGAGGCCGAGAACCTGCGCATCCTGTGCATCATGCGCGCGGAGCGAGATACGGCCGCGTTCCCTGACGTGCCGACGTGCGCCGAGGAGGGCTACGACCTGACGTTTGCGACGTGGTGGGCGCTCATGGCCCCGCCCGACACGCCCGAGGAGGTCGCCGACACGCTGCGCGAGGCGTTCACGGAGTCCTGGAACACCGAGGAGTTCCAGACGTTCCTCGCGAACCAGGGTCTCGAGCCGATGTACGTCTCCGCCGAGGACTTCCCTGCGTTCCTCGAGGCCGAGACCGAGAAGTTCAGGCCCGTCATCGAAGAACTGGGCATGTAGCCACCTAAGGAGGCGGGGGATCGTCCGGACACCGGGCGATCCCCCTAGCAACCCATGGCCGACCTCATCAGTGGCCTCGTCTTCATCGTCATCTCGGGCGGCGTCTTTGGCTACGCGCTGCAGCTCCCCGCCGCGCGCGGCAACGTTCCGGGTCCAGGCTTCTTCCCCGAACTCGCGGCTATCCTCGGTATCGTCGTCGGCGCCGCGATCTGCGTGCGAGCGGTGATCGCGATGCGCGTCACCGGCGGCGCGCCGCGCCCCGCGCGGCCCGAGGCGCCAGCCGACCTGCTGCGGTTCGCCGGCGTCCTCGCGGTCAGCACCGGCTACCTCCTCGCCTTGAGGCCGCTCGGCTTCGCGCTCGCCTCTGCGCTCTTGCTCCTGGTCGTGCTGGTCATCCTCGGCGAGCGCCGCATCTTCATCCTCCTCGCGGTTCCGGCAGCGCTCACCGCCGTCGTGCTGCTGATCTTCACGTCTCTCCTCGGCCTGCGGCTCCCTGCGGGCACGATCTTCTGAGGGGGCGTTGAGTGGACACGCTCGTCAACCTCTACCAGGGCTTCGCGGCGGTCCTGACGATCCAAACGCTGTTGGTGATCTTCCTCGGACTCGTGGCGGGGCTCCTCGTGGGGGCCTTACCCGGGCTGACTGCGACCATGGCAGTTGCCGTCCTCGTCCCGGTCACCTTTGGCCTGAGCGCGGTGCCGGCCCTGTCGATGCTGCTCGCCATCTACGTTGGCGCGATTTCGGGTGGGGCAGTGAGTGCCATCTTGGCGAACACACCGGGCACCCCGGCCTCCGTTGCTACCACGCTCGACGGCTACCCCATGGCGCGGCTCGGCAAGGCCGGACGCGCACTGGGCTTATCGCTCATGGTGAGCATCATCGGCTCGCTCATCGGCATCACCGCACTCATCCTGCTCGCCCCCGTCATCTCGCAGGCCGCTTTGCGCTTCAGCGCCCCGGAGTACTTCGCGCTGGCGTTCTTCGGACTCACCATGGTGGTCGGGATCTCGGGTCGAGACCTGCTGAAGGGCGTGGTCTCCGCGCTGCTCGGGCTCTACGTCGGGTTCGTAGGGCTCGACCCGATGATGGGCGTCCAGCGCTTCACCATGGGCAACATGAACCTGCTCGGCGGGTTCTCGTTCGTGCCTGTGCTCATCGGCCTCTTCGCGGTCTCCGAGGTCCTCTACCAGGCTACTCGGATGGGTGAAGCGCGCCCCGCGCTGCAGGCGGTGCGCAACGTGCTGCCGAGTATCCGAGAGCTCCTTCGGCACAAGTGGTTGCTGCTCAAATCGGGCCTCATCGGCACCGGTATCGGAGCACTGCCCGGCGCCGGTGCGGACATCGCCTCACTGGTCTCGTACAACGAAGCAAAGCGCAGCTCCAAGCACCCCGAGGCGTTCGGCAAGGGCAGCGAGGAGGGCCTCATGGCCTCCGAGACGGCCAACAACGCCGTCATCGGTGCAGCGATGATCCCGCTGCTGACGTTGGCGATCCCGGGCGACGCCGTCACCGCGGTGCTCTTGGGCGCCATGCGGATGCACGACCTCCGGCCCGGGCCCCTGCTGTTCACGTACAGCGAGGCCGAGGTGTTCGCGATGTACGCGGCCCTCATCCTGGCGGTATTGATGCTGCGCGTGGTCGGCTTGTTCATGGTCCGCGTGTTCGCGCGGGTCATGAACCTGCCCAAGCGCTTCCTGCTGGCCGGAATCCTGCTGTTCTCTTTCGTCGGCTCATACGCGCTGGCGAGCAGCTTCTTCGACCTGGGCACCGCGCTGGCGTTCGGTGTCGTGGGTTTCGTCATGCTGCGCTTCGGGTACCCCGTGGCGCCGCTGGTGCTGGCCCTGATCCTGGGACCCCTCGCCGAGGACCGGTTACGCCAAGCGCTCGTCATGTCGGGAGGCGACTGGTCGATCCTGGTCACGCGGCCGATCTCCGCCACGATCCTGGCCCTGGCCGTTGGCTCGCTGGTGTTCGCTTTCCGCCAGCAGCGGCTGATCGCGCGGATGCAGGAGTCAGTCGACGACGACGCCACCAAGACTTAGGAGCGCATATGTCGAACATCACCTGGCGCGGCGTGTTCGCCGTCCTCGTCACCCCCTTCCATGACGATCTGACGCTCGATCTCGAGTCCTTGCGCCGGCAAGTGGACTTCTGCATCGCGTGCGGCGTGCAGGCGGTCGTCGCTCCGGTGGTCGCCAGCGAGTTCATCACGCTCGCCGATCGCGAGCGGTGCCTCATCTACGATGCCGTGGCCGGGCAGCTCGACGGTCGAGCCAGCTACGTCGCGGGCGTCTCGGCTTCCAGCGCACCGCATGCGCGCAGCTTGGCGGAGGCAGCGACCGGCGCCGGTGCGGACGCGCTGATCGCCATGCCCCCGATCCTGGGTGGGCGCTCCAAAGAGAGGACCTTCGCCTATTTCGCCGCCATCGCCGACGCCAGTCCGTTACCGCTCATGGTGCAGAACGCGCCGGAGCCGGTTGGGGCGCCGCTCGCTACGGCCGATCTGGTGCGCCTCGTCGAGGAGGTGCCGAGCATCGCGGCCGTCAAGGAGGAGACCGCCCCCAATCCACAGAAGGTGGGAGCCTTGGTCGCCGCGGCAGGAGATCGCCTCGAGGGCGTCATCGGCGGCTTGGGTGGCATCTACCTCTTCAACGAGCTCGCTCGCGGGGCGACCGGAACCATGCCCGCGTGCCAGTTCGCCGATGTCATGGTCGAGCTGCTGAGGCTGCGCGACGCGGGCGACGACGACGGTGCGAGGACCGTGTTCGGAGCGCTGCAGCCGGCACTGGTCATGGAGCGCCTCTACGGTATGACCTTCATGAAGGCATGCCTACAGCGGCGCGGTGTGCTCAGAAACGCGCTCACTCGGGTGGTCGAGCCCCCGCTCGACAGCTTCGACGAGGCCGAGCTCGACGCCGTGTGGTCCGCGCTGACGCCGCACTTCAGCGTGCCGGCGTCATGACCGAGCACTGCTACCTGGTGGTCGACGGCGGCACCAGCCGCACCCGGGTGCGGCTGTGGCACGATGGTGCCGTCGTCGATCAGGCGGAAGCCCGGGTGGGCGCCAAGGACGTCGCGCTCGCGCGGGACGCGTCGCCCATCGCCGAGGCACTACGGGGGCTGATCGAGACGCTCCGGGGGCGGCACGGGGTCGCGCTGGGCGCGGTGGTCTGCTCGGGCATGATCAGCTCGAACGTCGGCCTGGTCGAGGTGCCGCACGTGACCGCTCCGATCGCCCTGAGCGAGTTGGCGCGGCGCATCGTGCGCCGCGACGTCGCGGCCGTCACCGAGCTGCCGATCTACTTCGTGCCAGGTATCAA
>SKMG01000392.1 GCA_007121175.1 Trueperaceae bacterium
CCGATCACGGTCGAGCACCAGGCTGAAGCCGCCTACCTCCTGATCAGCGACCGGCTCGCGCGCACCACCGGGCAGGTGCTCACGGTCGATGGGGGGCTGACCGAGGCGTTCGTGCGCTGAGGTTCGAACCGCCAGCGCGTGCGCCCGGCCGCCGTTCTCGATCCTGACAGGCGCGCGCTGGCCGACGAAACCGGTGCGACCGATACGCGCTAGCTGCCAGCGGAGGAGCGGTGGCTCGAGACGCGGAGTCACCCCACGGGGTCAGCGCAGTGTCGAGATCCGCGCGTTCCCGTGCCGCAACCGGGCAACGGTCAAGTGCTCATCGAGATGACGGCATCTTCGATCCGTGGCCCCGGCTCACTGCGCACCCTTCAGCCCCGCCGCAGGAGCTCCAGAGTCGCCGCCGCGCTGCGCCTGACGGTGGCGAGCGGATCGCTCGGACTGTCGTGCTCGACGACCAGCCAGGGGATGCCGATGGTGCGGACTGCTGCCAGGACGCCACCGAGGTCGAGCTCACCGTCGCCGACGTCGACCCACGGGGGATCGTCGCCGCGCACGAGGTCCTTCAGGTGCAGGCGTGCCGTGCGCTGACCCCAGCGAGAGAGCGCGTCGAGGGGGTCCTTCCCGACGTTCATCAGCCAACCGGTGTCGAGTTCGAGCGTCAGGTGCTCCGCCGGCGCGGCCTCGAGCAGTGCGGTGAGGCCGTCGGAATCTCCGTGCCGCTCGAGCTCGAAGTCGTGGTGGTGATACGCCAGGGCGAGCCCATCTTCGGCCAAGGACCGTCCGTACTCGCCGAGTTCGCGGCCCAAGTCGCTCCAGCCCGCCAGGTCGCGCGGGCGGTCTTCCGGTCTCAGCCAGGGCACCACCAGCAGCGGTGTCAGGAGCTCGCGATGTGTTGCGCTGAGCGCCTTCAGGTCGGAGCGGAGGTCGGTCAGGGGCACGTGCGCCGAGGCCAACGCCAGGCCCGCGTCGTCGAGCGCCGCGCGCAGGCGGGCGGGTTCGACACCTTGCGTGCCGACCGTCTCCACGCCGTCGTAGCCGGCGCCCGCCACTTGCTCGAGGAGCGCCTCGATGCCGAGGTCGACGGCGCGCACGGTGTAGAGCTGCAGGCCGAGCGATGGGGTGTTCATACGTGTACCTCCGGGGTCCAACCGAGCGACTCCAGCTCTGTGGGCGAAAGCGGTGCGGGTCGCTCCGGGCGGCTGTCGATCGTGATGCGCTGACCAGTGCTGAGGGCGGTAAGGCCCCCCTCGAGCACGTCGAGCACGTGGGCGGCCAAGGCGCCGGAGGCTCGCGGTGCGCGGCCTTCGCGCTCGGCCAGCAGCAGTTCGAGCGCGCCGATGCCGCGCGCGTTCGTGACGAAGCCCGGGACGGTCTCGAGCTCCTGCCAGTCCTCGTTGCGGGAGGTACGGAGGCGGACCGGCCCTGTGAACGTGTTGGGGTCTGGTAGCGACAGCGTGCCGCGCTCGCCGAAGACTTCGAAGCGGGGCAGATCGGAAGCCTGGACGTCGAACGTCGTCAGCAGCGTCCCCAGCACGCCCGAGGCGAAGCGCAGCAGCAGCGTGACGTGCGTGTCGACGTTCACCGCGAAGCGCTCCCCGGCACGCGGGCCGGTGGCGATGGTGCGCTCGGACCACGTCCTCCGGCCGTCGGCAGTGACGCTCGCCACCGGGCCGAAGAGCGAGACCATGGTGGTGACGTAGTAGGGTCCCATGTCGAGTAGCGGTCCCGCGCCCGGCTGGTAGAGGAACGCTGGATCGTGGTGCCAGCGCTCCGGTCCGTTCGAGACCATGTGCGCCACGGCCGCGAAGGGGCGGCCGATCAGCCCATCGTCGAGCGCTGTGCGGGCCGTCTGCAGGCCGGCGCCCAGGAAGGTGTCGGGGGCACCGCCGAGGGCTCGCCCGCGCTGCGCCGCCAGCTCCAGCAGGGCATGCGCCTCGGCGGCGGTGGCGGCCAGCGGCTTCTCGCAGTACACCAGCTTGCCTGCCTCGAGCGCGCGGCGGTTCACCGCGTAGTGCGCGGCGGGCACCGTGAGGTCGACGACCAGCTCGACGTCGTCGCGCGCGATCAGGGCGTCGGGCTCGACGGCCAGCGGCACGTCGAAGGCCTCGGCTTGCGCCGCGGCGCGCCGCCCGTCGAGGTCGGCGACCGCGACCACCCGCGCGCCCGGTGCCCGCGTGAGGTTCCGGAGGTAGGCGGTGCTGATGGTCCCGCAGCCGATCACGCCGATACCGATGTCCATAGGTCGTCCCTTCGTCGGTCGGTCATGCGGCCATCACCGCCGTCATGCCATCGCCTCGGAGGTCGTCCGCGACCGATTCTATCGCGTCGCCAGAGGAGACCGATCACGGCTTGGTCCTGATGGCGGCCTCATGTGGTGATGCGACCGGTCTGCTGGCGGTAGCCGTGCTGGATGCTCGGGCCTGAACGCACATGGCACCGGCCTCGCGCCCGTGCTCCCAGCGCCATGCGGGTGCGCCAGCGGCGCTCTGGCGAGCTGACACGGCGTCTTCTCGATCGCGTCTGCGGCGTGCCTGTTGCTCACCGTCGAGGCTCCCGCTCCCGCCCGTGCTACGGTGCAACCGCGTCGGCCACAGCTGATCAACATGAGTAAGCTTCCGACGCATTTCGATCGGAAGGAGCACGCCCATGACCATCACCCGTCCCGTCGCGGCCCTCGTCGTCGTGACCGTTGCGTTGATCGTGGCTGCCGGTATCGCTCAACAGGACCCGCAACCTCAAGAGACCGAGACCCTCTCGACCGCCTCCTATCCGCTCTTCGCCGTCGATGACAGCGGCGTCACCGGTCAGCTCCAGATCGTCGAGCAGGCCGCGGGTGGGACCGAGCTCATCCTCAGCATGGTGGGCATCGAAGAGGGTAGGACCTATCCAGCCGCCATCTACGTCGGCTCCTGCGGTCCCGATCGACCGGTCTACCTCGAGCTCCAGCCAGTCGGTTTCGCGAACGATCCGTTCGTCAGCATCACCGAGTCCGAGTTGTCCTTCGCCGATCTCACGGAGGGAGAGTACTTCGTCTACGTCTTCGACGGCGACACGATCGATCGGCCGGAGACCGAGGGGCTCGACGTGCCAGCCCTCGCCTGCGGCGAGGTCGGACTCGGCGCAGTCGAGGGGCAGCCGTAAGGACCACGAGCGGCGCGACGCCGTGCCGCTAGGAGCCGCACTCCGAGCTACGGCCCGCCGCCACGCAACTCGCGGCGAGGAACCTCGACGATGCCTTGACCCCCGTCACCAGCAGCCGCTCGCGCGCTCGTGAGCATGCGACGTAGAGCAGGTTGCGCTCGAGTTCGAGGAAGGCTTCGCGCGCGGCGGCGTCGGCTTGCTTCTCGAGCACACGGACGATGGGGACCTCACCCTCTTCGGCGCCGAGCACCGCGACGGCGCGGAACTGGAGGCCTTTGCTGCGGTGCATGGTGCCGAAGGCGACCCGGCTGGGGGGAGGCTCCTCGTCGCTGGAGAGCGGGTGGCACTGCAGGCCCGCAGCAGCGATGGCGTGCCGGGCGCGATTCTCGAGGAGGGCGTTGGTACGGGCGAGGAGGGCGATCTCGCCAGGCCGATAGCCGCTGCCGACGAGCCGCTTGAGCCAGGCGGCGATGGTGTCGATCTCGCTGCGGACGCTCGCCAAGCAGCGGATCTCGGGTTCGGGACCGGCGAGCAGCGAGACGGCGGTGGCGCCGTCGTCGATACCGCCGCGATCGGCATCGAGGATGCGTTCGGCGCGGCGGCGGATCTGCTCGGTGGTGCGGTAGTTGACGCGCAGGATGGTGGTGCGGCCGCGGACCTCGAGGCCGGCGCGGCTGGGGCGGCAGCGCGGCTTGTAGATGCGTTGGTTGACGTCGCCCGCGAGGAAGACGTCGTTGCGTCCGGGGGCGGCGAGCGAGCGGAGCAGCCGCAGTTCGGCGGGGCCGAAGTCCTGCACCTCGTCGGCGATCACGTGGTCGAACGGCGGGCTACCGTCGGCGTCGAGGAGCGCGCTGGCCTGCCAGCAGACGTCGGACCAGGTGCGCAGGCCGGCTTCGCGCAGCAGGGCGCGGACGCGTTCGATGGTGGGCCAGAGCGCTCGACGCCCCAGCGGCTGCAGGGGCGTGCCGCGGGCGACGCGGTCGACGCGCAGGTACTCGCTGAGAGCGTGGATACCGTACGGGTCGATGACCGTGTGCCATTCCGCGGCCACGAAGGCGGGCGAGAAGCTACCCGAGGAAGCGGTCGTGGCGGCGTCCTGGACGATCTGATCAATGGCCTCATTGGAGGCGATCGACGGTTGCGCGCCCTCGTGCGCCGTGACGAGCTCCATCGCCAACTGGTGCAGGTTGGGCGTCGCGATTCGCTCGCGCGTCGCGCAGTCCCCGTCCAGGAGCTGGTCCAGGTCGTGGGCCAATCTCGCGGCCAGGGTGCGGGAGAAACTGGTGAGCAGCACGCGCCCACCCCGCGTGCGGGCGAGGTGTGCGGCGCGGTGCACGGCAACCACCGACTTGCCGGTCCCGGGGCCGCCGGTGACGCGGGCCGGGCCGGCGTGATCAGCCTCGACCGCCTGGCGCTGCGAGGGGTGGAGGAACAGCTGCCAGGCCGCCCACGGCGCGGCGAGCGCGCGGCGGAGCGCCTGGTCGCGTTCGTCCAGGAGGTAGAAGCGGCGGCGGGCGTCGGGGCTGGTGAAGGGATCCCGCGTGCGCCTCGGGACCTCCGGCGTCTCTCCGTTGGCGACGCGCAGCAGGTACTCCTGCGCCTCGTCGGGCAGCGTGTCGCCGACGACGTCGAGGAACGATGTGAGGCTGGCATTGCGCACCAGCGCCAGCGAGGCGCGAGGGACACCGTAGGCCAGGAGCGTGGCGTCGGCGAGGTGGGCGAACGGTCGCTCGGTGTCCTCGTCGGCGGCCTCGGCCGCGTGCTCCACGCGCCAGGCCTCGGTCTCGACGCGCTCGTCGATGACCACGAACTGCGCCGCGCCGGTGGTCTCGTGCACCGCGAGCTTGCGGCGCCGCGCCCAGGCGTAGGCCGAGTCGTGATGGTCGACGTACGCGAGCACGCGGTCGCCATCGTGCTGGTAGACGATCATGCGGATGTCGCGGTTGATGCGAGCCGACCAGGCTTCCGCGCTGCCGTGCACGCGGTGGTAGCGGAAGCTGGGGTGTTCGGGGCGGAGTTGGAAGTCGAACACCGCCGCCTTCACGGCGGTCTGCTCGTCGGTGGTGAGCTTCGCGAGGCCGTCGATGAAGCTGTGGGCGATGAAAGCAGGCATGGTGGAACGCTCCTGCGAGGCGCCGGGTGTCGGCGCGGGGGCGCGAGGTCGCCGTGGCGGCGCGCAGGTCGGTCGTCGTCTGCGGCTCGGCGGCTGGTGGTCGTGTTGCTCTGATGGTACGCAGCCGCCGGCTGCTGGCGGGTGAGGTTCCTCGGTCGCGGTGGTGATCGAAGGGGCGATGCGGGACGTCGCCGTCATCGTGCGTCGCCGGATCGTGCGGACGGCGGACGCGCCTGCGCACCCCACCGTGACGGGATTTCCGCCGGCACCAGCCCCAGCTCCCACGCCCCGGCGGTAGAGTCCTTGCATGGCTCGCCTCTGCCCGCCAGGCAAGTTCCGTCGCGCGCTCGACCAGCTGGAGGAGGACTTCGCGGAAGGACTCGAGACCTTCGAGGGCCTCGCGCGCACCTACGCCAAGGACCCAGACGTGCGCGCGGCGCTCGGGATGGCCTACCTGGATGACGAGCGGCCGTTCGAGGCGCTCGCGCATCTCGAGTGGGCCGAGCGCAAGGAGCCGACGCCGTCCGTTCAAGACGCGCTCCTCGCAGCCTACGTCGCGCTCGACATGCCGCAGCACGTACTACGGCTGGCCGCGCGCAGCGCCCACCTGTCGCGGGCCCGCAGCCTCGAGGAGGACGCTGACGATAGGGAAGACACCACCGCGGGCGCGGGCTTGTCGGTCCAAGATCGGCTTGCCTTCGAGCGCGCGAGGACCGGCCTGATACACGGCGATGAGAAGGCCGCGGCCGCGATGGCGCGCCTCCTGGCCAAGCACCCTGACTATCAGCCTGCCCGCAACATGCTCGTCACGGGCAGGCTCCTTCGAGGTGATCTCGAGGGTTTCGCCGAGGCGGCCAGTGAAGCCTTCGCACTGGCGCCAGGAGACCCCCATGCGCTGCTGAACGCGGCTCGTGCGGCGTTCCTCCGGGGCGGCGTCGAGGCCGCCCGGGGCCTGCGGGACCACGCCGATGCGCTCGTGCCCGACGCTGAGTGGGGTGGCGATCGTTACCTCGCGCGCGCGGGTGTCCTGGCGCTGATGGACGATGCCGACGCCACCGAAGCGGCCCTCTCGGACTATCACGATTGGGTGGAGGAGACCGGCGACGACGCGCAGGCCGAGCTCGCCGAAGCGTTCGACGACCTGCTCGAGCGCCGCGAGCACGACTCGCGAGCGCCCCTCGTCGATCTCCACGAGCTGATCGTCGGCGTCGTCGGGCGCTGGAAGAGCGAGCCTACCGAGCAGATCATCGAGAGCATCGAGGCGGGCCTGGCCAGCATGCCGGGCGTCCTGCGGGAGCTCCCGAACTGGATCGGCTACCAGGCGCCGGCCGCGCAGCGTCTGCTTGCGATGCTGTTGCTCCACGACCTCGCACCGCCGCCGCCGCAAGGCTCCTGGCCTGCGGTGTTCGAGCAGGTCGGCAGACACGGTCCGGGGACACTCGAGGGGCGGCGCGCCCTGCTGCTCCTGCTCGCCGAGAGCGGCCACATCGAAGAGGGCGAGACCGTCGTGATCGACGGTGACACCGACGACGAAGGCGCGAGCGTGCTGTTCCGTCACTTGGAGATCAGCGGCGAAGCGATCCCCACGGGCCTTCCGGCAGAAGACGAGCAGCGCATGGCCGCAGCGCTGGAAGACCTGCACGGGGACCGCACCGCGTCCGCGCTGGCGGTGCTGAGCGCGTTGCATGAGCGCTACCCTGATTCGATCCCGTTGACGCACAACTTGGCGTTGGCCGAACGCCTGAGCGGCGGCGACGCCGCGCACCGCGGACACGAACGGCTGCAGCGGTTGGTCGATCAGCATCCCGATTACCTGTTTGCACGAGCCGAGCTCGCCCTCATGGCGATCGACGCGGACGACCTGGAGCAGGCCGAGTCGCTGCTCGCGCTCCCCGAGGGGAAGCGTCGCTTCCACGCCCTCGAGTGGGGGGTGTTCGCCGCGGCGAGTGGACATCTGGCACTGGCCCGCGGGGATGCCGACAGTGCCGAGCAGTTCCTGGACGGCATCGCCCAGACGCTCGGCACCGACGCCGCTCCCTACCTGGCACTCGATGCGGCGCTCGATGAGTTCTACCAGGAGCACGACCCGGAGATCGAGATGCCCTTCGATGACGAGGCTGACGATGACGCGGACGTCGATGACGAG
>SKMG01000283.1 GCA_007121175.1 Trueperaceae bacterium
GACGGCGAGCTGCAGGAGGGCAGTAACTGGGAGGCCGCCATGGCCGCGGCGCACTTCGGCCTCGACAACCTCACGCTGCTCATCGACCACAACCGCTTTCAGCAGGGCGCTGCGCTGGCCGACACCAACGACCTCGCGCCGCTCGCGGACAAGTGGCGCGCCTTTGGCTGGCACGTGATGGAGGTCGACGGGCACGACTTCGAATCGATCTTCGCCGGCCTCGACGCCGCCCGCGCCGAGCGCGGCCGGCCGAGCTGCCTGATCGCGCACACCTTCAAGTGCGAGGGGATCTCGTTCGCGCGTGACCGCGTCGCCTGGCACCACAAGGTACCGAACGCCGACGAGTACGCGCGCGCCCGGGCTGAGCTCAGCGGCGAGGCTACCGGCGCCGACGGGGCGGGAGGGGCGCCATGAGCCGCCAGCCGACCAATGCCGCTCCGGACGCCACCACGACCGCGGCACCCCAGACTGCCCCAGAGAAGCGCGTGCTGCACGACTGCCGCAACGCCTTCGCCGAGACGCTGATCGAACTCGCCGAGGCCGATCCCACGCTCGTCGCGGTCTGCAACGACTCGGTCGGCTCGAGCAAGCTCGAGGGCTTCCAGCAGCGCTGGCCCGAGCGCCTGGTCAACGTCGGCATAGCCGAGCAGAACCTCGTCGGCGTCGGCGCGGGCCTGGCCAACGGCGGCCTGCTGCCGTTCGTCTGCGCCGCCGCGAGCTTCCTCACCGGCCGCGCGCTGGAGCAGATCAAGACCGACGTCGCCTACTCGGACGCCAACGTCAAGCTCTGCGGCATCTCCTCCGGCATGGCCTACGGCGAGCTCGGCGCCACGCACCACTCGATCGAGGACTTCGCCTGGCTGCGCGCCATCGCCAACCTCGCCGTGATCGCTCCCGCCGACCCCGAGGAGACCCGCCAGGCGGTGCGCGCCGCCGCCGCGCACCGCGGACCGGTGTTCCTGCGCCTCAGCCGCATGGGCGTACCAGACGTGGTGCCCGAGGGGTACACCTTCGAGATCGGCCGCGCCGTGCGGCTCCGCGAGGGCTCTGATGTGACGCTGATCGCCAACGGCACCCTGGTGCACCGCGCGCTCGACGCCGCCGAGCTGCTCGCGACCGAGGGCATCGAGGCGCGCGTGATCAATCTGCCGACCGTGCGGCCGCTCGACGGGGCCGAAATCCTCGCCGCCGCCCGCGACACCGGCGCCATCGTGACCGCCGAGGAGCACCAGGTGCAGGGCGGCCTGGGCAGCGCCGTCGCCGAGGTGGTGGTCAGCCACCAGCCGGTGCCGATGGAGATCCTCGGCGTCCCCGGCGTGTTCGCGCCGACCGGCTCGGCGGCCTACCTGCTCGACCGCTTCGGCATGTCGGCTCGAGGCATCGCCGAGGCCGCCACCGAGGTGATCCGGCGCAAGCGGGCCGCGTCATGAGCGCGCTGCTGCTGGCCATCGACCAGGGCACGACCAACTCCAAGGCCGTGCTGGTCGACGAAGCGGGCGCAGTGGTGGCGCGCGGCTCGGCGCCGCTGTCGATCCGTCACCCGGCCCCCGGGTGGGTCGAGCAGGACGCGACCGAACTGTGGCAGAGCGTGGTCGAGGCGGTGCGCGCCTGCCTGGGTGCCGGGCCCGCCGGCGCCCACATCGCCGGCATCGCCATCAGCAACCAGCGCGAGTCGGTGGTCGCCTGGCACGCGCTGACCGGTGAGCCGCTGGGGCCCTGCGTGAGCTGGCAGTGCCGCCGCACGGCCGCGGCTT
This sequence comes from Trueperaceae bacterium, assembly GCA_007121175.1. Taxonomy (GTDB): domain Bacteria; phylum Deinococcota; class Deinococci; order Deinococcales; family Trueperaceae; genus CSSed10-48. Next base: position 1,755 of record SKMG01000283.1, read on the forward strand.
GCAGCGAACTGCGGGCCGCGGGTCATGAGAGCACGGTGGTGGCCAAGACCGGACTGCCGATCGACCCGATGTTCGGAGCTAGTAAGGCCGCCTGGCTGCTCGCGCACGTCCGCGAGCGCCACCCCGAGCTGGCGCAGTCTGATGTGCGGCTCGGCACCGTCGACGCCTGGCTGCTGCACAACGCCAGCGGCGGCGCCCGCTACGCCTGCGACGCCTCCAACGCCTCGCGCACGCAGCTCTTCGACATCGAAGCGGGCCGTTGGGACGAGGACCTCGGCGAGCTCTTCGGGGTGCCGACCCGGCTGCTGCCCGAGGTGCTCGACTCCGACGCCGAGTTCGGCCTGACCGAGGGCTTCCGCGGCGTCCCCGACGGCACCCCGATCCGGGCGATGCTCGGCGACTCGCACGCCGCGCTCTTCGGGCACGGCGTCGACCGGCCGGGCGTGGTCAAGGCGACCTACGGCACCGGCTCGTCGCTGATGACGCCGCTGGAGCAGGCGGCGGCGCCGCAGCACGGCGTCACCACCACCGTCGCCTGGTCGCGGTCCGGCACACGCACCTACGCGCTCGAGGGCAACATCCTGGTCTCCGCAGCGTCGCTGCCTTGGGCCAGTGAGCTGCTGGGACTGGGCGGCGATCCCGGCGCGCTCGCGGCGCTGGCCGAGACCGCCCCGAGCAGCGGCGGCGTCGACTTCGTGCCGGCGCTGATCGGGCTCGGCGCGCCCCACTGGGACAGCGACGCGCTCGGGCTCTTCTCGGGGCTCAGCTTCAGGAGCGGGCGGGCGGAGGTCGCACGCGCGGTGATGGAATCGATCGCGCTGCAGGTCGCTGACGTCTTCGACGCCATGCGCTCGCAAGCGCCGCACCCGCTTAGGCACCTGCTCGCCGACGGCGGCCCCAGCGCCAACCGCTGGCTGATGTCGATCCAGGCCGACATGATCGGCGCGCCCGTCATCGCCAGCGACGCGCCCGAGGCCTCCGCCCTGGGCGCGGCCTACATGGCCGGGCTGGCGCTCGGCCACTGGCCGCGTCTGGCCGACGTGCCGGCACTGCAGCGCCAGCCGGAACCGATCCTGCCCCGCATCGACGACGCCGAGCGGGAGCGGCGACGTGCCACCTGGCGCAACGCCGTGGCGCGCGCGCGGCTGAAGGCGGAGCCGTGACCGGCCGCGGCGGCGCGCAACGCAGGGCGGTCACCGATGCTCCGTAAGCACGAGCTCCGCCTGATGGCGCGGGTGGCGCGCATGTACTACCTCGACGGCGTCAAGCAGTCCGAGATCGCAGCGAGGTTGGCGATCAGCCAGGCGAGCGTGTCGCGATTGATCAAGCAGTCGCGCGACGAGGGCATCGTCAAGATCACCGTCAGCGCGCCGCAGCGCGCCTACCTGGAGCTCGAGGACCGGCTGCGCGACGCCTTTGGGGTCGGCGAGGTGGTGGTGGCGCACTGCGAGGAGGACCGCGAGGCGCAGATACTCGAGGCGATCGGCGAGGCCGCCGCGCACTACCTCGAGACGACCATGCGCGACGACGAGGTCGTCGGCGTGTCGTCGTGGAGCCAGTCGATCTTGCGGATGGTCGACCACCTGCACTTCCTCAAGGGCACCTCGGCTCGCAAGGTGATCCAGACGCTCGGCGGCATGGGCGACCCGGTGGTGCAGGAGCACGCGACGCACCTCACCACCCGCCTCGCGACCATCTTGGGCGCCGAGCCGGTGCTGCTGCCGGTGCCGGGCCTGGTCGGCTCGAAGGAGGCGCGGATCTTGCTGGTCGGCGACCCCTTCGTCCGCAGCGCGCTCGAGACCTTCCGGGAGATCACCCTGGCGTTCGTCGGCATCGGCTCGCTCACGCCCTCGGAGATGCTCGCCAAGAGCGGCAACGTCTTCACCGCCGCCGAGCTCGATCGGCTGCGCGAGCAGGGTGCGGTGGGCGACTTCAGCCTGCGCTTCTTCGCGCACGACGGAAGCCCGGTGGTCACGCCGCTCGACGAGCGGGTGATCGGCATGACCACCGACGAGCTCGCGCGGGTCCCGCGCGTGGTCGCGCTCGCCGGCGGCGACCGCAAGGTGGCCGCCATCCAGGGCGCCCTGCGCAGCGGCCTGCTCGGCGTGCTGGTCACCGACGCGTTCACCGGCGAGAAGCTGCTCGCCACGGCCGAGCCCACCGCTCCACGGCGCCGCCGTCAGTCCTCGGCCCGCTCTCCCTCGCCGGCCTCTGACGGGTAGCGCCGCCGTCCCCGGCGCCGCCGCTCTCAGCCTCGAGCAACGCGCACGCCGCTTCGCACGCCGCTCCCACGCCGCGATCGAGTCGTAGCTGCGCGATTGGTCTATACTAGTCTAGACGGGAGGCCGCATGGACGAGCCGTGGACGGTGCAGGATGCCAAAGCCCAGCTGTCGGAGGTCTTGCGGCGGGCGCGGGCCGGCGCGCCGCAACGCATCGGCTTGACCGATGCCTGCGTGGTCGTCCCCGAGCGGGAGTGGACGGCCCTCGGGGGTGCCGGCCTGGGCGCCTGGCTGGTGCAGGCCGCGCCGCGCGGCGAGCCCCTGGAGGACGCGCCTCGAAGGAGCCGACGCGGCGATCCGCTCGCCGAACCACCCGCACCGCCGGCGAAGCGTTCGTGAAGCCGGTCCTCCTCGACACCAACGTGCTCTCGGAACTCGTGCGCCCGCTCCCCGACGAACGGGTGAGCGCGTTCGTCGAAGGGCTGCGCGCACCGTTGCTCTCGGTGCTCACGCTGCACGAACTCACCTTCGGTGCTGCGCTCGTCACCGACGTAGCGCGCCGCGAACGGCTGATGGCGTGGATCGACACCGTCCGCCACCGCTTCGCTCATCAGGTGATCACCGTCGACGCCGACATCGCCGCGGTCGCCGGCCGGCTGCGAGCGGCAGCCACCGGAGCCGGTTTCGTGGCCGATCCCATCGACGCGCTGATCGCTGCGAGCGCCATGGTCCAGGGCGCCACCGTCGCCACGCGGAACGTACGCGACTTCGAGCCGCTCGGGGTCGATCTCGTCGATCCCTGGGCCACCTGACGCGCCCGACCCGAACCGAGCCCATCATCGAGCGTCGAACAGAGGTCACGCCTCTGCCGAGTCCCCCTCGCCGGCCTCCGGTGGGTAGAGGTGGCAGGCGACCGGATGCCCGGCGCCCTGCCCGACGAGCAGCTGCGGCACGACGGTCTCGCAGATCGCGCCGATCTTCAGCGGGCAGCGCGGGTGGAAGGGGCAGCCCGACGGCGGGTCGATCGGCGAGGGCACCTCGCCCTCGAGGACGATCTCCTCGCGCTCGATGTCAGGGTGCGAGGGCAGCGCCGCGGCGAACAACGCCCGCGTGTACGGATGCAGCGGCTCGCTGAACAGCGCCTCGGTGGAGGCGTGCTCGACGATCTTGCCGAGGTACATCACCGCCACCTGGTCGCTCATGTAGCGCGCCACCGCGAGGTCGTGGACGATCAGCAGGTAGCTCACGCCGAGCTGGCCCTGCAGGTCTCGGAAGAGGTTCATCGTCTGCGCCCGGATCGAGACGTCGAGCGACGATACCGGCTCGTCGAGGATGATCAGCTTCGGATCCGAGGCGAGCGCGCTGGCGAGCGCGATGCGCTGACGCTGGCCACCGCTGAACTCGTGCGGGAAGCGGTCGCCGTGGCTCGGGTCGAGGCCGACGGCGTCGAGCACCTCGGCAACCCGCGCGCGCGTCTCGCGCGCTGGGCGCCGGCGGTTGACGACCAGCGGCTCGGAGACGATCTCGCGCACCCGCATGCGCGGGTTGAGCGACGACCACGGGTCCTGGAAGACCGCCTGCACCTGCTCGCGGTAGCGGCGGTAGTCCTCCCCGCGCACGCTCTGCACGTCGAGGTCGCCGAGCCGGATCACGCCGCTCGTCGGGCGGTCGAGCGCCAGGATCAGCTTCGCGGTGGTGGTCTTGCCGCAGCCGGACTCACCGACCAAGGCCAGCGTCTCGCCCGTGCCGACCGCGAAGCTGACGTCGTCGACAGCCTTCACGACCGCCTTGGTGGTCTTGAGCCCGCGGCGCACCGTCACCGGGAAGTAGCGCTTCAGATGCTCGACCGTCAGCGAGGCGTTGGCCGCCACGTCGGGTCCTCCAATCGCCAGCAGTCTGCCGTGTGCTCGTCGCGCCCGCTAAGGCCGGCGAACACCGGCGGGTACTCGCGCCTGCAGCGCTCATCAGCGAAGGCGCAGCGCGGCGCAAAGCGGCAGCCTACGAGCTCCTCGCCCGCCCTGGGCGGGTGACCGGGGATCGAGTAGAGCCGCTCGGTGCGCTCCTCGAGCCGAGGCACCGAGTCGAGCAGCGCCTTGGTGTAGGGGTGCGAGGGGTTGTTGAACAGGTCTCTCACCGGGCCGTGCTCGACGATCCTGCCGGCGTACATCACCGCGACCCGGTCGCACATCTTGGCCACGATGCCGAAGTCGTGGGTGATGAAGATGATCCCGACGCTGGTGGTGCGCTGCAGCTCCTTGATCAGCCGCAAGTACTGCGCCTGGATGGTGAGGTCGAGTGAGGTGGTCGGCTCGTCGGCGATGACGATGTCCGGCGCACCGGAGATCGCGATGGCCCCGACCACCCGCTGCTTCATGCCGCCGCTGAGCTGGTGCGGGTAGGTGCTCACGCGGCGCTCGGGGTCGGCGATGTTGACCTTGCGCAGCGCGTCGACGACGGCCGCTGGCCAGCGGCTACGCTCGACCCGGCGGGCGGTCGCGAAGGCTTCACGGAGCTGGTTGCCGATGGTGAACACCGGGTTGAGCGAGGTCTGCGGATCTTGCAGGATCATCGAGATCCGGCGACCGCGGATGCGCCGCATCTCGCCCGGGCTCTTCTCCAGCAGGTCCTCGCCACGGAAGAGCACCTCGCCGCCGACGATGCGGCCAGCAGGCTTGGGCTCCATCCGCAGCAGCGAGAGCGCCGTGATGCTCTTGCCGCTGCCCGACTCACCGACGATCCCGAGCGTCTCGCCGCGGCGCAGGTAGAAGCTGACCCCGTCGACCGCCTTCACCAGCGCGCGCTTGGTGAACAGGTAGGTGCGCAGATCGCGGACCTCGAGGATGACCTCGCCGCGCTCCGGCCCCTCCTCGGCACGAGCGCGCCGCTCCGCGCCGCGCTCGTGCCGCCCCTCGCCTCGAAACTTCTGCACCGTCGTCACGTCACACCTGCGCCAGCTTCGGGTCGAGGCGGTCGCGCAGCCAGTCGCCGAGCATGTTGAACGACAGCACCGTGAGCATGATCGCCACACCCGGGAAGAACGCAATCCACCAGGCGCTGACCACGTGGATGCGCCCGTCAGCGACCATGAGGCCCCAGGCAGGTTGGGGGCGCGGGATGCCGACGCCGAGGAAGGAGAGCGAGCCCTCGAAGACGATCACGAAGCCGACCTGCAGCGTCGAGAGGACGATCAGCGTGTTGGTGATGTTGGGCAGGATGTGGCGAAAGATGATCCGCGCGTGCGAAGCGCCGGCCACCCGCGCGCGCGCGACGAAGTCGCTCTGGGCCCACTTGAGCGCCTCGGCCCGCACCTGGCGGGCGTAGACGGCCCACAGCACCAGCGCCACGATCGCCACGACGTTGCTGAAGCGCGCCCCGAC
>SKMG01000260.1 GCA_007121175.1 Trueperaceae bacterium
ACGCCCGCCGCCGTTGGACAGCAGCAGGCCTTCCGTGTACGATGGACAGTCGACTGTGCCGGTCGCGCCGACGCGTGGCCCCGCTACCCTAGCCCCCGGAGGAACGAAGACCCCATGGTGAAGATCCGCCTCATGCGCCTCGGCGCCAAGCAGAACCCGCACTACCGCGTCGTCGTGGTCGACGCGCGGAGTAAGCGTTCGGGCGACTACATCGAATCGCTCGGCTACTACGATCCGCGTGACACCACCCCCGAGCCGCTCAAGATCGACATGGAACGCGCCAGCTACTGGCTCGAGCAAGGCGCCCAGCCCACCGACACCGCCTTGCGCCTGCTGCAGAAGGCGGGCGTCGCGCTGCCCGACGTCCTCGCCAAGCGCCGCGCCGCGTACACGCAGCGCCCCGCTAGCGGCGCCTGAAGCTCGGTCGAACCCGGAGGCGAGGCGTAGCATGCCGGTCGAACTCGTGACGTACGTGGTCCAGAACCTAGTTGCCGAGCCCGGCGCGGTCGAGGTCACGGCCGAGCAGGACAACCGCGGGGTGCGCATCGAGATCCGCTGTGCGCCCGACGACGCCGGTCGCGTCATCGGTCGCGGCGGTCGCGTCATCAACAGCCTCCGGACCCTGGCCCGCGCAGCGGCCGACGGCCGTCAACGGGTCGAGGTCAACCTGATCGAGTGACGGCGCCCGGCCGCGGGGATCGCGATATCGAGGGCGAGTGGGAAGACGCCACCGAAGCGCAGACCGGCCCGCTGCTCGGCCGCCTGGGCCGCACCTACCAGCTCGAGGGCGCGTTGCGCTGTTATCCCGAGGGCGAGACCGAGGCGGACCTGCTGCTCGGCGCCGAGGCCCTCGACGTGGAGGGCCATGGCTTGCTGCGGCTCCGCTATGCGCGCCGCCACGGCGCGGCGCTGCTGCTAGCGTTCCAGGGCTTCCGCACACCCGAGCGCGCCAGAGCGCTGGTGAACGCTCGCGTCCATCTCGATGCGCGCGACGCCGAAGCGGCGCGTCGGCTCGAGGCCGCCGACCCGCTCCCGACAGGCATCCCGGTCACCGTCGACGGCGTGCCGTTCGGCCTGCTCGAGGAGGTCGTGCCCGGCACCCAGCCGCGCTTGCGCGTGCGCTCCGCGGCGGGCACCTTCCTGGTGCCGGCCCTGGCACCCTACGTGAAGGCGACGCGCGAGCACGTCGAGCTCGTCGACCCACCCGAGGGGCTGCTCGACGAGCCCGAGCCGGGCTAGAGCGGCCGTGCGCATCACGATCGAGACCCTCTTCCCCCAGCTGATCGCCTCGTGGGCGCGTGAGGCGCTGATCGGCCGAGCGGTCGAGAGAGGGCTGCTCGAGATCCGTGCCAACGACCTACGGCGCTTCGCGGGCAACCGCACCGGCCGCGTCGACGACGCCCCGTACGGTGGCGGTGCCGGCATGGTGATACGGGTCGACGTCGCGGCCCAGGCGATCGACGAGGCGCGCAGCGCCGTCCCCCCGGCGGACGAGGTGGTGCTGCTCTCCCCCGCCGGCGAGCCGCTGGCGCAGCCGCTGGTGGAGCGCTTCGCTGGCTACCGGCACCTGATGCTGCTGTGCGGCCGCTACGAGGGCTTCGACGCCCGCGTCGAGCAGTTCGTCGACCGCGAGGTGTCGATCGGCGATGTGGTGCTGATGGGCGGCGAGCTGGCCGCGCTGTGCGTCGCCGAGGCCACGGCCAGGCTGCTGCCCGGCGTGCTGGGAGACGCCGAGAGCCACCGCTGCGACTCGTTCAGCAGCGGCCTGCTCGACTACCCCGAGTTCACCCGTCCGCCGATGTACCGGGGGCTCGAGGTTCCTGAGGTGCTGCGCTCTGGCGACCACGCGCGGGTCGCGAGCTGGCGCCGGGCGCAGGCGCTGCTGCGGACGGCGCGGCGCCGCCCCGACCTCCTGGCCGCGGCACCGGGCGACGACGAGCGCCGCGTTTCCGCGGCGCTCGCACCGGATGATGAAGAGGAAACCTAACGCAAGTTCGCGAGCACCACGTCGGTGATGTCGAGCCCGTCGGCCGCGTAGACCACCAGGCCGCTCTCGGCGGCGGCGGCGATGTCCATGACGATGGTGTAGCCCTGTTCACGCGCCACGTCGCGGATGGCGGCGTTGACCGCCTCGATCGCGGGCTCGGCGGCGCTGGCGATGTCGGCTTGGTAGCGGGTCTGGACCGCCTCCAACGTGGTGAGCAGCACGTTGAAACGCTCCTGCTCCTCGGGCGAGAGCTGTTCGCCGGCGCGGGCTCTCGCTTGGATCGCGTCGAGCTGCGCACGCAGCTCGCCGATCTCCTGGGTCGCCTGCCGGCGCAGGTCATTGGCGCTCTGACCACCCGGGTGCGCCCCGATCAGCGCCTGGGCGTCGACGAACACGAGCCGTGTCGGTTGGTCCTGGGCGCCGATGGTGGTGTTGGCCACCACCATGAGCGCGGCGGCGACGAGCAGGGCCAGGGTGAGTCTCTTCATAGCGTGGGCAGTCTAGCACCGCCATCATGAGAACGAAGGACCCCCTCTCCAACGTGGATCACGCCCTCCTCGACCCCCCTGCCCGCATCGTGCCCGACGGGGACGGCGGTAGCGTGAGCCCGGTGGCGGGCCGGCAGCCTCCGGGCGGGCGACGTTCGCACGTTGCTCGGCAGCCTCCGGTCGGGCCGCGGTCGCGGGGTCGTCCGCGGCCGGCGCGATGACCGACGCGGGACTCGAGGCCAGCTGGATCGCGCTGTGGAGCATCGTCGGCGCCCTGGTGGGCTCGTTCGGCAACGTCGTGGTCTACCGCTGGCCTCGCGGCGAGTCCGTCGTCCGGCCGCGCTCGCGCTGCCCGCGCTGCAGCCGCGTGCTCGGCCCGCTCGAGCTGATCCCGATCGTCTCGTACCTGCTGCTGCGCGCGCGCTGCCGGAGCTGCGGCGTGCGCATCTCGCCCCGCTACCCGCTGGTCGAGGCGGCCATGGCCCTGGGCTTCGGGCTGCTGGCCTGGGCCTACCCGGTTCACGAGGCCGGCCTCTCGGCGCTGCCGCTGATGGCGCTCTACGCCATGCTGTTGATGGCCGCTCTCATCGATCTCGACACCTACCTGCTGCCCGACGGCCTGACCATCACCGCCGCCTTCGTCGCCGTGCTGGGAGCCTTCGTCTACGCCCCAGAACTGGGCCTGCCCGGGCCCGGAGAGGCGCTGTTCGGGGCCGCGGTGGCGTCCGGCGCGCTGGTGCTGATCAACCGTCTGGGGGGGCTGGTGCTGCGGCGCTTGAAGGACACCAGTGAGCGGCTGTGGCCGCTCTCGCTCGACACCGTCAACATTGCGGCGCTCGCCGGCATGCTCGGCGGCCTGCGGCTCGCGCTGGTGGTCGGCTCGCTGCAGGTGCTGCTCTCCGCCGTCACCAGGCGGCCGCTGCGACTGAGCGAGCCGGTCGTCTACGCCGCCTGGCTGGTCTCCCTGCTGTTGATCGTGAGCGGCGTCGGGGAGCGGTGGGGCGTGGGACTCGTCGAGGGCATCGCCGGCAGCGTCGCCGGCGCCGGCACGTTCGCGTTCCTCGGCGCCCTCTGGTGGTGGCTCGTCGACTGGCGCCGCGGCGACCGCCGGGCCCCGGCGGACGCGGCCGGCGCGCCCGAGGACGACGACGGCGAGCCCGTTGCGATGGGCTTCGGCGACGTCAAACTCGCCGCGCCGCTCGGCGCCATGCTGGGCTGGGACGGCTTCCTGGTGGGGCTGCTGATGGCGGTAGTACTCGGAGCGGTGATCGGCGTGGCGCAGCGGCTCGCCGGAGGCTCACGCTTCGTGCCGTTCGGCCCCTTCATGGTGGCGGGAGCCTTCCTTGCGCTGGCCGTCGGCGACGCCCTGATCGGCTGGTACCTGGCGCTCCTCGGGTTCTGATAGCATGCCAGCCTCATGGACCTGCCCTTGACCTCCAGCCTGCGCGGTCGCGACCTGCTCTCGCTCGCCGACCTGTCCACCGACGAGTTCCATGCGCTGCTCGACACCGCGCTGGAGCTCAAGCGCCGCTGGCGCGCAGGCGACCGGCCGCGCCTGCTGGAGCACGTCACCATCGCGATGATCTTCGAGAAGCAGTCGCTGCGCACGCGCTCGACCTTCGACATCGCCATGTTCCACTTGGGCGGGCACTCGGTGCTGCTGTCGCAGAACTACATCGGCTGGGGCGTGCGCGAGACCATCCGAGACGTAGCGCACAACCTCGAGCGCTGGGTCGGGGGCATCATGGCCCGCACCTACGGGCACGCCACCTTAATCGAACTGGCCGAGCACGCGAGCGTGCCGGTGATCAACGGCCTCTCGGACCTGCTGCACCCGTGCCAGCTGCTGGCTGACTACCTGACGCTGAAAGAGACCTTCGGACGCCTCGACGACCTGACGGTGGCCTTCGTCGGCGACGGCAACAACGTCTGCAACTCGCACGTGAACGCCGCGATCCACGCTGGCGTGCGGCTGCGCATCGCCTGCCCCGAGGGCTTCGACCCGGACGCCGAGGTGCTCTCGAGCGCCCGCGCCCGCGGCGCCGACGTAGAGGTCGTGCGCGACCCGCGCGAGGCCGTGCGCGGCGCCGACGTGCTCTACACCGACGTCTGGGTCTCGATGGGCCAGGAGGAGGAGCTAGAGCTGCGCAGGCGCGCGTTCGCCGAGTACACCGTCACGCCGGCCTGGTTCGAGGAGCTCTCGGAGCGCGGCGTGTTCATGCACGACCTGCCCGCCCACTACGGTGAGGAGTGCACCGAGGAGGCCGTCTACCACGAGCGCTCGGTGGTGTTCGACCAGGCCGAGAACCGCCTCCACGCGCAGAAGGGCGTGCTGGTGCAGCTGTTGGCCGACAGCGCGGCCGGCGGCGGGGCTATCGGCTCGGCTGGCAGTCGGCCGAGCGGCTGGCCCGGCGCGGGCCAGGGATGACGCTTCGCGTCGCCATCCTCGGCGCGAGCGGTTACGGCGGCGCGGGCCTGATCGAGCGCCTGAGCAGGCACCCCGACGCGAAGCTCGAGGCAGTCGCCTCGAGAGCGCACCTCGGTCGCCCGGTCGACGACGCCTGGCCGCATCTGGCCGGCCTGGTGCCGCTGTCGTTCGTCGACGCCGAGGCCGCGATCGCGAGCGCGGACGTGGTGATGTGCGCCACCCCGCATGGCGCCACGGCGCCGCTGGTGCGCGCCGCGCGGGCGGCCGGCAAGCGGGTCGTCGACCTCTCCGCCGACTTCCGCCTCGACGCAGAGACCTACGCCGAGTGGTACGGCCCGCACCCTCACCCCGAGCTGCTCGACGAGGCGGTGTACGGGCTGCCCGAGCTGCACCGCAGCGAGTTGCGTGGCGCCGCCATCGTCGCCAGCCCAGGGTGCAACGCCACGGCGGCGACGCTGGCCCTGGCGCCGCTCGCCGCCGAGGGCCTGCTCGGGCAGGTGCCCTCGGTGACCATCGTCACCGGCGCCTCCGGCGCCGGCCGCGCCACCGGTCTCGGCCTGCACTTCGCAGAGCTCAGCGAGAACGCCCGCCCCTACAAGGTGGCCGGAACACACCGCCACACCGGTGAGATCGAGCTCGCGCTCGGGCGCCTGGCCGCCCAGGGCAAAGACAGCCGCAGCCACGGTCCGCGACAGGAGGTGCGCTTGGCGTTCAACCCGGTGCTGGTGCCCATGAGCCGGGGCATCCTCGCCACCGCGGTAGCGCGACCGGAGCGCGAGCTGGACGACGCATCGCTGTTGGAGCGCTACCACGCCTTCTTCGATGGCGATCCGTGCGTGCGCGTGAGCAGCGAGCTGCCGCAGACGAAGGCGGTCGCCGGTTCGGACCGCGCCCTCATCGCGGTGCGCTGGGACCGTCGTACCGGCAGCGTGCTCGCGATGTGCGCCATCGACAACCTGGGCAAGGGTGCGGCGGGGCAGGCGGTGCAGGGGTTGAACGTCGCCTTCGGTTTCGACGAGACCGCGGGGCTGCGCCTGGGAGGGGTGTGGCCATGAAGTTGCCGCTCGGGTTCCGCAGCGCCGGCGTCGCGGCCGGCATCAAGGCGTCTGGGAAGCTCGACCTGGGTCTGCTCACCAGCGACGAGCCGCTCGTCTGGGCGATGACCTCTACCGAGAACCTCCTCAAGGCGCCTTGCGTGACGCGCAATCGCGCCCGGCACGCCGGCGACCACCCGGTTCGCGCGCTGGTGGTGAACGCCGGCAACGCCAACTGCGCCAACGGCGAGACGGGCGTGTGGAACAACGAGGACTTCGCCGGCCTCGCCGCCGCGGCTTTGGGGCTGCCGCGGGTGCAAGAGGTGCTCACGGCCTCGACTGGCGTGATCGGGAAGCCGCTGCCGATGGCCGAGCTGCGCGCCGGCGTGCCGCTGGCGGTGGCGGCGCTCCAGAGCGAGCACGCCGACGACTTCGCGGGCGCGATCCTCACCACCGACCTCGTGCGCAAGCAGGTCGAGCTCACGCTGCCCGGCGGTGCGCGCGTCATCGGGATCGCCAAGGGCTCGGGCATGATCCATCCGAACATGGCGACGATGTTCGCCTTCGTGCTCACCGACGCGATCGTCGAGCAGCGCTCGCTGCGCCGGCTGTGGCGCGAGGTCGTCGCCCGCACCCTCAATCAGGTCACCGTCGACGGCGACACCTCGACCAACGACATGGCCTTCGTGTTCGCGAGCCAGCGCCTGCGCGTCGACGACGGCGACCTCAGGTACGCGCTCGACACCGTCGCCGAGGGTCTGTCGCGCCAGGTCGCGGCGGACGGCGAGGGCGCCACGACGCTCATCACCGTCTCGGTGAGCGGCGGGCGCAACCCCGACGAGGCGCGCCGGGCAGCGCGCTCCGTGGCCTGCAGCAACCTGGTGAAGGCCGCCGTGCACGGACGCGACCCGAACTGGGGCCGTATCCTCTCGGCCGTCGGCACGAGCGGCGCCATCGCCGACCTCGACGGCGTGACGGTGCGGCTGCAGGGGTTCGACGTCTTCCGTGGCACCTCGAGGGCGTTCGACGAGCCGGCCGTGGCGGCCGCGATGCACGCCCCGGAGGTGCTGATCGAGATCGACCTCGCCGCCGGCGAGGCCGAGGCCAGCGCCTGGGGATGCGATCTGACGGCCGACTACGTCCGCATCAACGCCGAGTACCGAACCTAGGCCGACCGCCGCGGCGCCGTCCGCGTCGAGCTCCGGGCACCCACACCGTAGGGCAGAATCCCGAGCTGTTGCAGCATGCCCAGAGCGTCCCGGCTCTCCTGGCTTTCCGCGATCCTGCCGTCGACGAAGCGGTCGATGGACCGAGCGCGCCATAGACCGACCGCGTGCCGGACGGCCTCTTCCATCCCCTCTCGTTCCGTGCCCTCTCGGCGTCGCCGTGCCCAGGCGACGTGCATGTC
>SKMG01000449.1 GCA_007121175.1 Trueperaceae bacterium
CAGGTAATACCCTGCGCTGGTGGTCGACCGTCTCTTGAGGCCCATCAAGGCTCGCGTGCTGGCCCGTGCGAGCGCCCGGCTGGCGAGTCCGCTCACTCGAATCGGGCCGCTTCCGCTCACGCTGCTGGCGCTAGCGGTCGGACTCGCGGCCGCGGCCGCGGCCGCGCTCGGGGCCTTCGCGGCGGCGCTGCTGCTCTGGCTGTTCAACCGCCTCCTCGACGGGCTCGACGGCGAGGTGGCGCGCGCCCTCGGCGCGGCGAGCGATCGCGGCGCCTACCTCGACCTGCTCGCCGACCTGGTGGTGTACGCCGCCGTGCCGCTGGGCGCAGCCGCCGGCGCCACCGGCCTGCTCGGCACCGAGCCGCTGGTCTCGAACTCCTGGACCTGGCCGCTGGCCGCGCTGCTGCTCGCGAGCTTCTACGTGAACCTGGGCAGCTTCAGCGTGCTGGCCGCCCTGCTCGAGAAGCGCGGTGTGGGTGCCGCAGAGCGCGGCGACCCGACCTCGATGATCATGCCGGCCGGGCTGATCGAGGGCGCCGAGACGGTGCTGCTCCTTGCGCTGATGCTGGCGCTGCCGGCGCAGCTGCCGCTCTGGTTCGCGCTCACCGCCGCCTTGGTCGGCATCACCGCGGCCCAGCGGTGTGCTTGGGCCGCACGCAACCTGCCGGGGCCCGGATGAGCGCTCAACCGTCATGAGCTCCCGAGCGAACGTCCGCCCACCGCCGAGCACGCCCGCCCCGAGTCCGGTCCGCCGCTTGCGCTGGTTCGGCGTAGCGGCGTGGGCGCTCGCCCTCGGCGCCTACGGCCTGGTAGTGGCGCGCAGCGGCAGCTCGCCGGTCGACGTGCTGATCATCGTGCTGGAGTTCCTGCGCGACCACCCGCTCGGGGCCCCGGCCTTCGTGGCGGCGTACGCGCTGCGGCCGCTGCTGCTCTTCCCGGCATCGCTGCTGACCGTGGGGGCGGGCGCGCTCTACGGCCCGCTCGCCGGCGCCGGACTGGTGCTGCTGGGCTCGAATGCGAGCGCTGTCTTCGCGTACCTGTTGGGGCGCGGCCTGGGCGCGGAGTTGGCCGGCAAGGCGCTGGGGCATCGTCGGCTGACGGGCATGGCGCGCCGGCTGCGGGCCAACGCCTTCGAGGCGGTGCTGACGCTGCGCTTCCTGTTCGCCCCGTACGACGCCGTCAACTACCTCGCGGGCGCGCTGCGGCTGCCGCTGGCGGCCTTCGCCCTGGCGACCGCCATCGGTTCGCTGCCCGGGACGCTGGTCTTCGTGCTGTTCGGCGCCGGCCTGGCCGACCTGCGGGCGCTGCAGGCGGGCGACCTGCCCGCGCCCGACCTCAGGTTGCTCGCGGCGAGCGCCGCGCTGTTCGTCAGCAGCCTGGCGCTGGCGCGCGCCTGGCGCGCACGCGAAGCGCGGCGCGCAAAGGCAGCGCGGCGCGCGAAGGCAGCGCGGCGCGCGAAGGCAGCGCAGCGCGCACTCGCAGCCCGTGAGACGATGGAGCCATCATGAGACGCGCGACCACCGAGCGGTTCCACACCATCGTCGTCGGCGCCGGCTCGGGCGGCCTCACGGTCGCCGTCGGGCTCGCTCGGCTCGGCCGACAGGTGGCGCTCGTCGAGGCTGCTGAGGTCGGCGGTGACTGCGCCAACACCGGCTGCATCCCGTCAAAGACGCTGATCGAGCTCTCTCGCAGCGTGGCGCGGCGGCCACCGGAGCAGCGTGGGCAAGCTGCCCGCGAGGCGTTGGCAGAGACTCGGCGCCGGCGCGACGCGGTGCGTGCCCACGAGGAGGCGATGCTCGCCGAGCTCTCGGGTATCGAGTTGGTACGCGGGCGTGCTCGCCTCGCGCGCGGTGAGCGCACCACGCCGGCCGTGCTGGTGGAGGGCCCCGACGGCCGCGAGCGCCAGCTCGAGGCCGGCCGCGTGGTCCTCGCGACCGGCTCGCGACCGGTGGTGCCCGACAGCGCCGGCCTCGACGCCGGCGAGAGCGCGGTCGACGGCGCCCTCACGCACGCGACGGTGTTCGATTCGATCGCGCCGCCGGCTCACCTGGCGATCGTCGGCGCCGGCCCGATCGGCTGCGAGCTGGCCTTCGCCTTCGCGCGACTAGGGAGCCGCGTGACGCTGCTCGAGGCGGCCGATCGGGTGCTGCCGGGCGAGGAGGCGGCGGCCTCCGAGCTGGTCCGGGAGCGCTTGGAGGTGCTCGGCGTGACCGTGCTGACCGACACGAGCGCGCGCGCTCACGACGCGGCGGCAGGCACGCTCGAGGCATCGCGGGCGGTTGCGGGCGCGGCCGCGGAAGCGATCACGATCGGCGCGGTCGAGCGCGTGCTGGTCGCGGCCGGCCGGCGCCCGGCGAGCCAAGGGCTGGGGTTGGAGGCGGTCGGCGTGCGGCTCGATGGACGCGGCGCGGTGATCGTCGACGGTGCCTACCGCACCACCGCCCCGGGGGTCTTCGCTATCGGCGACCTCGTCGGGGGTGAGCACACGCACGTCGCTCACGCGCACGGCAGGCGCCTGGTGCGCTACCTCACGGTGCCGCTGCCGCTGCTGCCCGAGGGCGAGCACGGCCGGGTGACGTTCACGGAGCCCGAGGTGGGACAGGTGGGACCGACGCTCGCCGAGCTCCGCCGTCGCTGGCCCGATCCGATCCTGGCGGTGCAGCGGGTGAACCTCGCCGACACCGATCGCGGCCTCACGATGGGCCTGCAGGGGGGCTTCGTGCAGCTCGTCGCGCTCCGCTTCAGCGGCCGCTTGCTGGCCGCAACGGTGGTCGCGCCGAACGCGAGCGAGATCCTGCCGCTGTTGACGGCGGCGCGCCGGCGCGGTCTGTCGCTGTGGCGGCTGCATCGGCTCGAGGTGCCGTACCCGGCGCTGTCCGAGGCCGTCCGCATGGCAGCCGACGCGTTCGTCTTCGCCAGCTTGCCGCGGCTGCTCGAGGAGCTCAAAGCCTACGCGCGCTGGCGCTGGCGCCGCGGCCCAGGCGGCTGAGACGTCGCGGCCGGTCACATGAACGCAGCCCTACCCCGCTGGTAGGCTCGGTCCTCGTGGCGCTCACTCCTCGTACAGGTCTCCACTGGCGCCGCAGTGGCGGACGTGCCCAACCGCGCCGCCGCCTATCCGGGCGACGCACGTACCTGGTCGCGCTGGCGCTGGTGGTGCTGGCGGTCGCCAGCGCCGCGGGCCGTGACGCCGAGCCGCCGCCGCCCGAGGCCGTCCGGCTCGGGACGGTGCCGGCCTGGCCGCTGTGGGTCGAGGCAGGCCGCGGCGCGACCGCGGCTGTGCTCTCAGCCGACGGCACGCTCAACTGGCTCGACGGGACCACGCCGAGCGAGGCGTCGATCCGCATCTCCCGTTCCTTGGCCGGAGAGCAGCTGACGGCCTGTGGCGCGGCGCTCCTGGTGGTCGACGAGCGCGGCTCGCTGCGGCGCCTGCCGCGCGCGCCCGACCTGCCGGTGGTGAGCGCCGTCGGCCCGCTGGTCAGCCGTTACCACAAGCCCGCCTGCGCGCCCGATGGCGGCGTCCTGGCGATCGACCAGCTGGGTGCGGTGCTGCTCTTGTCGCGCGAGCTCGAACCGCGCGCCCGCGCGGAGGTCTCGGCGCTGCCCGACGCCGAGCTGGTGCTGGTCGAACTGGGCGAACTGGCGGCGGTCGCGGTGCTCTCGGAGCCGACCCAGCGCTACCGTCACGGCACGCTCGGCGACGAAGTGGAGGCGGCGGCCCTGACGTTGTTGCGGTTGCCTGACCTGGTCCCGCTGGCGACCTACCGGCCGGGCGTGCCGGCCGTGATCGAGGAGCGCCGAGTCACCCCCTGGCGCAACGAGCAGTCCGCCGGCCTGCACCTGACCGTCTCCGACGAGCGTGGCGGCGCGCGGCTCGTGAGCCTGGTCTGGGACGGCCGTGACCTGCTGCCGCTGGCGGAGGGGGAGTCGCTCGGCGGCTCGCAGCGCTGGCTGCACCTGATCGGCGCCCGCGACCGTTGGGCGTACGCGGTCCACCAGCCACGCGACGCCGGCCCGTTGGTGCGTTATCGGCTGCCGACGTCGAGCGTGAGCGCCGCCCTCGCCGCGCCGGTCGGCGCCGCGCGCGAACCCCTCCCGACGCTCACCGCGGCGAGCTTCGAGCTCGGCTTGTCGAGCCACGTCGACGGCGAGCGGCTGCTCGACCGCGCCGCGCTGGTGGGCGCCCTGCCAGGCGGCGCCGATCTGCTGCTGGTCCCGCGCCGTGACCAGCACACGCTGGTCTGGATCCGCTGCGACTCGAGGACCTGCCGAGAGCTCGGCGAGGTGACGCTGCCGGCGGCGCTCTCCACCAATCTCGCCAGCAGCCCGCCGGACGGCCCCGCGGAGGCGATGGTGCTGGCCGACCGCGCCGGCACGGTCTGGCGCCTGCCGCTCCCGCTGCCGCTGGCGGACGAGGCGACGCGAGAGGTGGGCCGGTGAGGGTAGGCTACGCCGGTATGCTCCTCGCCTTCGACCTCGACCGCACCGTGGTGACCGACGAAGGGACCTTGCCCGGCGGGATCGTCACCGCGATCCAGACCGCACGCGAGGCCGGACACCGAGTTACGGTGCTCACCGGCCGCGCCCGGGCCAGCGCCCAGCGCTACCTCGAGCAGCTCGAGATCGTCGGGCCGTTCAGCGTCAACCACGGAGCGGTGGTGATGCGCGACATGGACACCACCCTGAGCCACGTCACGCTTCCCGCGGTCGACGTGCACAGCCTGGTCGGGCCCTACCTCGACGAGGAGCTGATCGAGTTCAGCTGCATGGTCGCCGACCGGCTGTTCGTCAAGAACCCGTCCGACCCGCGCTGGGCCTGGGTGCACGCGCAGAACCGCGTCATCACCCGCTTCACGCTCGACTTCGGCCTCGCCGCCGACAAGGTGCTCTTCGCGGCGTCCGACACCAGCGTGACGATCCAGCAGCGCGTGAAGCGCGACCTCCCGCACCTCGAACACTACCTGTGGGGCGATGGCTTCTTAGAAGTGCTCGCCGCCGGTGCCGACAAGGGCACGGCACTCGCCCGGATCGCGAAGCACCTCGACATCCCGCGCCATGACGTCATCGCCTTCGGCGACGGGCTCAACGACGTCTCGATGCTGCGTTGGGCCGGGCGCTCGGTCGCTGTCGGGCCGCACGTCCATCCGGACGCCCTGGCGGTGGCGGGCGAGCACATCGCGAGCCCCGAGGAGGGCGGCGTGGCGCATTGGTTGGCCGCCAACCTGTCGGCTCAGAGCCGTCACGCTCCGCAGACGCGGGCTGCGCTTAGCGACAGCACGGCCTGACGTGCGCAGCCCGACGCGAGAGCGCAGACCTACGCGGCCGCGGCAAGCTCAGCGAATCGCCTCCAGGAACTCTTGGCGGGTGCGGGCGCTGGTCTCGAAGACGCCCCGCATGGCGCTGGTACGGGTGGAAGAACCCTGCTTCTCGACGCCGCGCATCATCATGCACAAGTGGCTCGCCTCGGTCACCACCGCGACGCCCTGCGGCTTCAGGGCCTTGTCCAGCGCATCGGCGATCTGCGTGGTCATGCGCTCTTGCAGCTGCATGCGCCGCGCGAACACGTCGACCACGCGGGCGAACTTCGAGAGCCCCAGGATGGTGTCGCCGGGGATGTAGGCGATGTGCGCGGTCCCGAAGAAGGGAAGCATGTGGTGCTCGCACAAGGAGTAGAACTCGATGCCCTTCACCACGACCATCTCCGAGCCCTCGGCGGTGAACAACGCGCCATTGATGACCTCTTCGCAGCTCGCGCCGTAGCCCGAGGTGAGGAAGCGCAGCGAGCGCTCGACCCGGTGCGGCGTCTTGACGAGGCCTTCGCGGCTCACGTCCTCGCCGAGTCCGGTGATCAGCGCCGACACCAGATCGGTCAACACCACCTCGCCGACCTCGTCGAACTCGGGATCGGCTGGATGTGGCAGATGCGCCTGGTCACGCACGGTGGCCTCCGAAGCCAGTGTACCGGCCTGTGACGAGGCGAGGTGAAGGGCCACGCTGGCGCGCTCGGCCGCACGGGGCGCACCTTCGCTGCCCGTGGCACCGTTGACCGCAGAGCGGGGGTTCGTCGGGAACTGCACGACCTCGGACATGTCACCGCCTCCCCGGCGCGGATCGCGCTTGGCGTGATCGATCGCCGGACGCAGATGATAGGCGGCGCGACGTCGCACAGACCGTAGGCAGCGCTGCGATGGGCCGTGCGGATGGGCACTGGGGCGCCAGGGCGGACGTGCCGACGCCAGCCCGGTTCCCCGGCCGGGCCGGTTACGCTCGGCTCATGACGCGCTTAGAACGAGAGGACGCCTACCTACGCACCTTCGCCAGCGAGCTGCTCCAGACTCGTGATGACGAGGCGGGCCAGTGGTGGCGCCTGCAGGAGAGCGCCTTCTACGCAACGGGCGGCGGGCAACCGCACGATGAGGGGACGCTGGCGCCCATCGATGCGCTGGGTGACGAAGGGCCCACGTGGCGGGTCGCGGGCGTGGAGGCGCTAGACGACCAGGTCTGGCACCGGGTCGAAGCCGATCAGCCGAAGGGGCAGGCGCCGCCGCTCGGCTCGCGACTGCGCGGCCGCATCGACTGGGCCAGGCGCTTCCGGCACATGCAGCGCCACACGGCCCAGCACCTGCTGTCCCAGGCGTTCGTGCGTGTCGACCCGGCCTTCGCCACGCGTTCGGTAGGTCTCGCGTCGCCGGACGTCACCCTCGACCTCGCTGGTGAGCCCGGCGATGACGCGGTCGCCGAGGCGCTGGCATTGGCGAACGAGGCGGCGACGCAGGCACTGCCCGTCACCGCCTTCGAGGTGGACGAGTCCGAGCTCCATGCCTACCCGCTGCGTCGTCCTCCGAAGGTCTCGGGCCGGGTCCGGCTGGTGCGGATGGGCGATTGGGAGCTCTCCGCGTGCGGCGGCACGCACCTCCGCAGCACTGCCGAGGCGCTGCCGCTGCTGGCGTTGGGGCGCGAGCGCATCCGCAGCGGCCTCACGCGGGTCACCTTCCGCGCCGGGCTCGAGGCGGTGGCCAGCGCCAGCGCGACGTTCGCAGCGGCGGCCGCGGCTGCGCGCTCGCTGTCGACGAACGTCGCGGAACTGCCCGAGCGCGTGCTGGCGCTCCAGGCGGACGCGACCGCGGCCCGACGCGAGTTGGCGCATGCTCGCAAGGCGTTGGCGGCGGAGCGTGCTGCGGTCTTGGCGCCGATTCCCGGCGCCGTGGTCGCGGTGACGCTCCCGGCGGAGGAGGCGGCCCTGACTACGCTTCTGGCCGACGCCGTGGCGG
>SKMG01000174.1 GCA_007121175.1 Trueperaceae bacterium
CCGGCGCGAGCCGCCTCGCGGCCGGTGCCGGTGGTGCACGTCAAGCAGGTCAGCGTGCGGTTCGGGGACGCCCGGGTGCTCGACGACGTCAGCTTCGATCTCGATGCCGGTGAGTTCCTCGCCATCGTCGGGCCCAATGGTGCCGGCAAGTCGACGCTGGTCAAGGTGGCGCTCGGCCTGTTGCGCCCGAACGCCGGCCATGCCGCCCTCTTCGGCCGTGATGCCGGCGAGGTGCCCGAGCGCATCGGCTACGTGCCGCAGCTCAAGACCTTCGATCGCACCTTCCCCGCCACCGCCGTCGAGCTGGTGGCGACCGGGCTCAGGCGGAGCTGGCCGGCGATCGTGCGGCGAGCCGAGCGTGAGCGGGCGCTCGAGGCGCTGGACCAAGTTGGCGCGGCCGCGCTGGCCGACCGGCCGCTGGCGCGGCTCTCCGGCGGTGAACTGCAGCGCGCCTACCTGGCTCGCGCGCTGGTGCGCCAGCCGGCGCTGGTGATGCTCGACGAGCCGGCCACCGGGGTCGACTACTTAGCCGAGCACGACCTGTCGCTCCTGCTCGAGCGCTACCAGGCCGAGAGCGGCGCCACCGTGGTGATGGTGACGCACGACCTCGCTGCCGCCCGCTACCACGCCACGCGGGCGCTGGTGCTCAACGGGCGGGTGTACGGCTACGGCCTACCCGCAGACGTGATGTGCGAGGCCTGCCTGCAAGAGGCCTACGGGCACGCTGGCCACGGCCACGTCCCGCACACGCACCGGGTGAGAGCGTGACGCTGCTGGCCGACCTGGCGCAGGGCCTGTCGTTCGCCTTCATGCAGCGGGCGCTCGTCGCCGGGCTGCTGATCGCGCTGATGTGCGCCCTGCTCGGCGTGTTCGTGGTGCAGCGGCGACTCTCGTTCCTGGGAGACGGGCTGGCCCACGCTGCCTTCGGTGGCATGGGCATCGGCGCGTTCGTGATCGTCGGCTCCGGCCTCATCGCCGAGGGCGTCGCGCTGCTGCGCAATCCGCTGTGGATCGCCCTGCCCTTCGCGCTGCTCACCGGCCTCGGCATCGCCTGGGTACGCGACCGGACCGAGCTGTCGAGCGACACCGCCATCGGCGTGTTCTTCGCGGTCGCCGTGGCGCTCGGAGTGCTGTTCTTCTCGCGCATCCCGCCGGATGCGAACCTCGGCCTGAACGTGATGGACCTGCTGTTCGGCAGCATCCTCGCGGTGCGCAGCACCGAGCTCGCGATCATCGCTGCGGTCGCGGCGGTGTCGATCGCGTTGCTGCTGACGATCTGGGGCCGCCTCGCCTACGCCACCTTCGACGACGAGCTCGCGCGCACCGACGGCGTCCCCGCGCGGGCGCTGGAGTACCTGCTGTTCGGGCTGGCGGCGGTGGTGATCGCGGTGAGCGCGACGGTGGTCGGCATCATCCTGATGGCCGCCTACCTGGTGATCCCGGCGGCGGCTGCGCGCATCTGGGCCCGCTCGATGGCATCGATGACCGTCATCGCGGTCGCCATCGGCACCAGCACCACCCTCGCAGGGGTGGCGGGCTCGTACCTGTTCGACCTGCCCACCGGTAGCGCGATCATCCTCACGCAAGCGCTGGTGTTCGTCCTCGCGGCCTTCACGCAGCGGCGCTAGCGCGAGCGAGATCGGCCCGCTGGGACGCAACAAACCTCGGGACGGAGGCCGCCGGGCGGCGTGTTAGACTCCGGCGATGCGCCTCACGACGCGAGCCCTGCCTCTCGAGGGGCATCGTCGCAAGCGGAGCGTCTACGCCGTGCTGTTGGCGTTGGCGCTGCTTCCGGCGGCCGTGTCGCTCATCCGAAACCTCCTGGTGGCCACGCCGGACTCGGCGGTCATCATCGTCAGCGCCGTCGCGCTGCTCTGGTTGCTCGCGCTGTCGCTCGTCGCGCAGTCGCGCCGCGTGCCGTTGGCGGTGCTCGAGCATCTGGTGTTGTGGGGCGGCGCGGTGCTGCTCATCGGCAACATGGGGCTGCGGCTCTACCTCTTGCCGCTGGGGCCAGAGACGGCCAGCGCGGTGGTCAGCTCGTTGTTGTGGCTGCCGCTGCTGTTCGTGTTCAGCACCATCGCCTTCGACGGCGACACGTCGCTGCGCTACTCGGCGGCGCTGCTGGTGCTGCTGGTGCTGGTGACGCTGCCCCACGCCCTGGCGGCCAGCGGGGGCACGCTGGTGATCGACGGCGTCGGGACGATGCTGCAGGCCTACCTGGCCTTCGCGGTGCTGATCGTGGCGCTCTACCGCTTCGCGGACCTGCATCAGCGCATGGTGGCGATGGAGGAGACGGCCCGCACCATGCGTCACCTGGCGAACACCGACGCCCTCACGGGCCTGGCGAACCGGCGCCAGGCCGAGGAGCAGCTGATGCGCGAGCTGCGTCGCGCGGAGCGCTACGGCCGCGTCTTCAGCCTGCTGATGGTCGACATCGACCACTTCAAGGAGCTCAACGACCGCTTCGGGCACCAAGCCGGCGACGCCGTGCTGGTCGACCTAGCCAGGCGCCTGAGCGCCCTGGTGCGGGCCTCGGACACGATCGCGCGCTGGGGCGGCGAGGAGTTCTTGCTGCTCGCGCCCGAGACGCAGCTCGAGGACGCGCGCCGGTTGGCGGAGATCGTGCGTCGGCACGTGCAGGACAACCAGCTCGCGGAGCGTTTCGAGATCACCGTGAGCCTGGGCGTCGCCTGTTACCGGCCCGGCGACACCGTGCCCTCGCTGGTCGCGCGGGCCGATGCGGCGCTCTACCTCGCCAAGCGTGGCGGCCGCAACCAGGTGCGCCAGGAGATCGTGCCGTCGGTCGCGGCGCTCTGACCGCTGATCGCGGGCGCCAGCCCGCCGAGCTGGCACAAGCGCTGCGCCTCGGCCGCGGCGCCTGGCTGCCAGCCCCCTAGAACCCGTGCGCCTCGGCGACGGGCCGCATCCGCTCGGTCACTTCGGCAGGCATCGTGATCTTGTCGGGCCAGCGGCGCGTGAAGCCCTCGTCGGCCAGCTTCGGCGTGCCGTCCATTACCCACACCGACCCCGCCGGGCTGGCCTGATCGACGATGAACACGTCGCGCTCGGGGTCGATGTTGTTGAGCAGCGTCCACATGACCTCTTCGAAGTCGCGTGGGTCGGTCTGATGGTCGAGCACGGCGATCAGCCTGACGCCCTTGGCGGCCGGCTGCTGAGCGGCCCACTCGCCGATGTGGCGGCCCTGGTCGACGCGGCTCTTGCGCGTGGTGAGGAACCAGAAGCCCCCCGCTAGCTGGTGTTGGTCGCGTACCTCGGCGTGGGCCGGTAACTCGTCGGCCGCGACGTCCTCGTTCGGCACCCAGGGCTTGGGCTTCGGCGCCTGGGATCGCTCCTCGGCCGCGGTGGCCCCGCTGCGGTGCGGCGAGGCCACCCCGTCGACCACGCCGCCCTCCTCGCGGTGTTTCACGGTGCCGTCGATGACCAGCTTGCTGCCGTAGCTCCAGGAGCGGCTGGCGTGATCGAGCACGTCGATCGGACCCTTCGCGAACTGCTCGTCGCGCCCGGGAAGCGCGTGGGCGAGCACCGTGCGCCAGAAACCGAGGTGGTCTTGCGGTGGCGTGTCGCCGTCCGAGACCAACACCACCTTGGCGAACATCATCTGTCCCAGGCCCAGCAGGCCGTTGGCGACCTTGTACGCTTGCCCCGGGTAGCCCTTCTCGATGCGCACGTTGACGAGGTTGTGGGCGATGCCCGCGCTCGGCATGTGGTAGTCGACGATCTCCGGCAGGATCAGCTGAGCGGGCACCAGGAAGATGCGCTCGCTCGCCTCGATCAGGTAGGCGTCCTCCATCGGCGGTCGCCCGACGATGGTAGCTGGGTACACCGCTCCCTGACGCATCGTGATGGCGCTGACGTGGAAGCGAGGGTAGTCGTCCTCGAGGGTGTAGAAGCCGGTGTGGTCGCCGAAGGGGCCCTCGACCACCCAGGGCTCCTCCGGATCGACGTAGCCCTCGAGCACGATCTCCGCGTGCGCCGGCACCTCCAGGTCGACGGTGATCCCTTTCACCAGCTCGACGCGCTGGCTGCGCAGGAAGCCGGTGAGCGAGTACTCGTTGATGCCCGGGATCGGCGGGATCGGGGCCGTGGCGGCGTAGGTGAGGGCTGGGTCACCGCCCAGCGCGACGGCCACCTCCAGCCGGGTGCCGAGCCGACGGGCGCTCTCGAGGTGGCTCGCGCCGGTCTTGTGCCGCTGCCAGTGCATTGCGGTCGAGCGCTGGTCCAGCACCTGCATGCGGTACATGCCGACGTTGACCGCTCCCGACTCCGGGTCCTTGCTGATCACCAGCGGCAGCGTCACGAAGCGGCCGCCGTCCTTCGGCCAGCACTTCAGGATCGGCAACCTACCGAGGTCGACCTCGTCAGCGCGCCAGACCACCTCCTGCACCGGCGCGCGCCTCACCAGCCGCGGCGGCAGCGTCGCCAGCTCGCGCAGCTTCGGTAGGTTCGAGGCCATGCGGAACAGGCCGCCGCCCAGCTTCACGTCGAGCAGCTCACGGAGCCGCTCGGTCAGGTCGTCGAGCGAGTCGACGCCGAGTGCCCAGGCCATGCGCTCGCGGGTGCCGAAGAGGTTGATCGCCAGCGGCAGCTCGGCGCCCTCGACGTTCTCGAACAGCAGCGCCGGACCTCCGGTCTTGACGGCCCGATCAGCCAGCGCGGTGATCTCGAGCTCGGGCGAGACGCGCTCGCCGATCCGCACCAGCTGGCCGCGGGACTCGAGCAGGTCGATGAAGCCCCGCAGGTCACGCACGTGCATGGACGCTCACCGCTCCGCCGGGGGCGGGCGCGCCTTGCTGCGCGGCCAGCACCCGTGCCAGCTGCGTCTTCAGCTCCTCCAGGCCAGCGCCGGTGCGGGCCGAGACCGCCGCGGCCTCGCCGTAGCGCGTCGAGAGGTCGCGCGCCACCACCGGGTCGGCGCGGTCGACCTTGTTCAGCACCACCAGCCGCGGCACGCTGAGGCCGAGCTGGTCGAGGATCCGCTCGACGGCCTGCACCCGGTCGGGTGCACCCGGAGCGGCCGCATCCACCACGTGCAGCAGCAGGTCGGCGTCGTGCAGCTCCTCGAGCGTCGCGCGAAAAGCGCTCACGAGCTCGCTCGGTAGGTCACGGATGAAGCCGACCGTGTCGGTGTAGAGCACCGGTGATCCCCACTCGCCCCGCTCGGGCAGCCAGCCCTCGCGCGTGGTGGGGCGCAGCGTGGC
Source organism: Trueperaceae bacterium (assembly GCA_007121175.1). Classification (GTDB taxonomy): domain Bacteria; phylum Deinococcota; class Deinococci; order Deinococcales; family Trueperaceae; genus CSSed10-48. Next base: position 5,220 of record SKMG01000174.1, read on the forward strand.
GAAGAGCGCATCCTTGCTCAGCACGCTCGACTTGGCGAGCGTGTTGAACAGCGTCGACTTGCCGGCGTTGGTGTAGCCCACCAGGGCCACCACCGGCGTCGGTCCGACCGTGCGGCCCTTGCGACCCTCGGTCCGGCGTCGGCTGATGCTGTCGACGTCTCGCTCCAGCGCCGCGAGGCGCTCGCGGATGCGGCGACGGTCGACCTCGAGTTTGGTCTCGCCCGGTCCGCGCGTGCCGATGCCACCGCCCAGTCGCGACATGGCGGTGCCGCGCCCGGTCAGCCGCGGCAGCTGGTAGTGCAGCTGCGCCAGCTCGACCTGGACCTGCGCCTCGCGGCCGCGGGCGTTCTGGGCGAAGATGTCGAGGATCACCTGGGTACGGTCGAGCACCTTCAGTTTGGTTGCCTTCTCGATCTCGCGCGCCTGCGCCGGCGAGAGCTCGCGATCGAAGACCAGCAGGTCGGCGTTCTCGTGGTACGCCGCCGATACCAGCTCCTCGAGCTTGCCGCGCCCCACCAGTGTCCGCGCGTCGGCGGCCCGGCGTGCCTGCAGCGCCTGGAAGGCCACCACGCCGCCGGCGCTGCGCAGCAGCTCGGCGAGTTCGTCCAGTCGGGACTGCGCCTCGAGTGCCCCCTCGCCCGTCTCGAGCCCGACCAGCACCGCTCGCTCCTCGCTGCCGCGGCGCACGTCGCGGGCCCGGTCTGCCCGCGCGAGCTCCTCTTCGAGCGCGCGAACGCGCTCCAAGACATCGCCCCGCTCGACCTCCGCGAGATCGCTCGGCGCGTCGATCAGCCAGTCCTCCGCGTCGGCCGTCGGTGGGGCCACGAACGCCAGGTGCACCGCGCCGAGCTCGGGCACCCCGCGCTCGCCAGGGCGGGCGTCGACCGAAACGATCGCGTCGAGCCGGTTCAGGAACAGGCTGGTGAGGTCGGCGCGCGACAGGCCACCGGCCTTGAGGTGCACGTGCACCAACCGCAGGCCGGCCAGCCGCGAGCTGGCCTCGCCGGCGCTCGGCGGCAGCGGGCAGTGTTCGGCGTCGCCGGCCGCGACCGTGGAGACGCGGCCGCGCCGATCGACCAGCACCGTGACCGGACGACCGATCTCGAGGGCGAGCTCGGCCATCGAACGGGCCAACTCGCGCGACACGGCCTGCTGGGGTGCCACGCGGCGGCGGTAGAGGTTGGAAAGGCGCTTGACCTGTGCGGGCTTCAGACCGGCGAGCTGACCGTGGACTCTCTCTATGAGGTGGCTCCTCTCAGGCGCACCGCGGACCCTTCGGGGGAGCGCACGGACGCCGTCACCGACGCTAGGCTAGCACGGTCGCCGGCATGGTAGCGTCGCCTTCGTGCCCTCTACGTGCCGGCCTCGGGTGGCCAGATCCACCCCCCTCCTCGTACGCTTCGTGCTGCTCGTCGCGGCGCTGGTCTGCGGGCTCGGCGCGGCGCGCGGCGACGGCCTCGAGGTGCGGCTGCAGGGCCCGTTCCGCTTCGTGGCGGCCAATGACCTGGCGCTGGCCCTGGGGGCTCCGCTCACGAGCACGCCCGACGGCCTCACGCTGCGCTCACCCGACGGCGTCCTGACGGTGTTCGCCGGCGCGCCCGACGCCATCTGGCAGCGACGCGGCGCGCTGACCCCCAGCGAGGTCGCCGCCTTCGCGCCGCCACTGTGGCACGGCGGGCGCTGGTACCTTCCCGAGGACTTGGCCGAAGTGCTCGGCGTGCGGCTCGAGGCCGCCGAGGCGCTGCTGCCCGACGGGCGCCGCCTGCCGCTCACGCTGCCGCCGCCACCGCCCCCGCAGGTCGCCGTCGCCTCCGAGCTGCTCGAGCTGGCCCCCGCCGTGCCGGCACTCCGCCTCTACGCCCCGTCGCCGGCCGGCACGCATGCGGTGAGCCTGCTGGCGGTCGACCTGGGGATGCTGGCGCTGGCGTTCCCGGAGCAGCAGGCGGCGCTCGACGCGAGCCTGCGCGAGCTCGGCGGCGAGAAGGCGCTGTTCCTGGCCGTGACCAGCTTGGGGCCCTCGGTGTGGGAGCCGGAGCTGTACGTGCGCCAGGGCGGCATGGAGGTGCTGCTCGCCGCTCCGCTCGACGTGCAGGTGCTCGAGGGCGATCCGGGCGACCTGCGCCCCGGCGCGCCGGTAGCGGCGGTGGCGTTCCTGCCCGGCGGTTTCGATCTGCGCCGCCCGATCACCCTACGCTGGGCAGGAGCCAGCGGCACGCTCACCCTGCGCCGATGAGCCCACCCGGGAGCGGAGGCGAAGCATGCCCGTGGTGATCATCGCTGGCGCCAGGACGCCGATCGGCGCGTTCCAAGGCGCGCTCGCCACCGTCCCGGCCGCTCGCCTGGGCGCGGTGGCGGTCGCCGGTGTCCTCCAACGCTCGGCGGTCGAGCCGAGCTCGGTCGACCTGGTGCTGCTCGGCAACGTGTTGACCGCGGGCGCCGGGCAGGCGCCCGCCCGCCAGGCAGCGCGTATGGCCCGGGTGCCCGACGCCGTGCCGGCGGTCACCATCAACAAGATGTGCGGCAGCGGACTCGAGGCGCTCATCCAGGGCGCCCGGGCGATCCTGGTGGGCGACGCCGGCACGGTGGTGGTCGGCGGTATGGAGTCGATGAGCAATGCGCCGTACGCGCTCCCCGGCGCGCGCGGCGGGCTCCGCCTGGGGCACGCTCACCTGCTCGACACCATCCTCGCCGACGGCCTCACCGACGCTTACGATGGGCGCCACATGGGTCGATGCGCCGAGCGCTGCGCCAGCGACTTCGGCTTCGGGCGCGAGCAGCAAGACGCCTATGCGGTGCGCTCGTACCAGCGCGCCCGACAGGCCGCGGGCGATGGGAGCTTCGCCGCGGAGATCGTCGCCAAGGGCTTGCCGCTCGCCGCGGATGAGGGGCCGGACCAGGTCGATTTCGCGAAGCTGCCGAAGCTCCGTCCCGCCTTCGAGGAGGGCGGCACCATCACCGCGGCCAACGCCAGCGGCATCAACGACGGGGCTGCGGCGCTAGTGCTGGCCGACGAGGAGCTGGCTCGGACCGAGGGCCGGCGGATCGAGGCGCGGCTGGTCGGCTGGACCGCGCATGCCCAGGCACCCGCCGACTTCGCCACGGCGCCGATCCCGGCACTGCGGACGCTGCTCGAGCGCACCGGCTGGTCGGTCGACGAGGTCGACGCCTTCGAGATCAACGAGGCCTTCGCGGTGGTGCCGCTGGCCGCCATGGCGGCGCTGGGCCTACCGGCCGAGCGCGTCAACGTCTTCGGCGGCGCGGTGGCGCTCGGGCACCCGATCGGCGCCTCAGGAGCCCGCATCGTGGTGACGCTGCTGAACGTGCTGCGCCGCACCGGCGGGCGCCGCGGCGTGGCCGCGATCTGCATAGGCGGCGGCGAGGCGCTGACGCTCGCGCTCGAACTGCTCTGACCGGGACTGGCGAGGCGCAGCGCGACTAACGCTGGCTACCCGTGATGCCGCCCTCGGGCATGCGGCCACGCTGGACGGCCTCGGCGATCACCGGCGGCAAGCCCCAGGCGACGATGTCGAACGCGACCGCCGCGACGTCGTACTCCACCTTGTCCATGCGCACCTCGACGCCCTCGCCGTCGATGCGGACCAGTGCGTAGTCGGCGCCGGGCTCGCCGTTGAGCGACAGCCCGACCGACCCTGGGTTGATGACCCAGCCCGCGCCGGCGACCTTGCGGTAGTACGGCACGTGCGAGCCGCCGCAGCTCAGGATGGTGCAGCGGAGCCGGTTGAGCAGGCGCGTGAGGCTGACCGGGTCCTGCTGCAGGTTGAGCCGGTCCGCCGGATCCTCGGCGCTCCCGTGGAACCAGCGCAGGCGGCCCGCGGGCGTGTCGAGCCGGCGCTGCACCGGCAGCTCACGCAGCCACTCCACGTGCCGCTTCTCGATGATCGTGCGCGTCCACTCGATCGTCTGATCGGCCACGCCTGCCCGCGTGGCCCGCGTGGCGAAGCCGTACGCGATGCGCTCGTCGGCCTCGCCCAAGGTGCACTGGACGGCGCGGGAGCGCAGCAGGTCGAGCGTCTCGTTGGGGGCCGGTCCGTAGCCCACCAAGTCGCCCAGGCACGCCACGGTGGTGGCGCCCTGGCGCTCGAGCTCGCCCAGGACCGCCTCCAACGCGAGCACGTTCGCGTGGACGTCGGAGATCAGCCCGATCAGCATTCGTCACTCTAGCAGCGCGCGCCCATCATCGAGCCAGTCGAGTATCCGGTCGATGGCCTCGCCCGGGCACTCCTCGTGGGCGACGTGGCCGCACCGTTCGATGGCTGCGAAGCTGGCGTGGGGCAACTCCTCGGCCAAGCGCCGGCTCTGGTCGATACCGACGATCGCGTCCTGGGCACCGGTCAGCACCAGCGTGGGCTGCGAGAGTCGCGGCAGCGACCGAACGAGGTCCGGCTCCCGGCTGGCCTTGACGAGCTCCCACAGTGCCCGGTCCCAGTCCTCGACGCTGAGTGCGCGCCGGTAGGCGGCCTCGTCGGCCGCGTCCAGCGCGTCCGGATCGTAGTACGCCGCGCGCAGGAAGTTCTCGCCCGGCTCGCCCGCCAGCGACCGCATCAGCAGCGGCCCCAGGCGGTCGAGCTGCGGCGTGGACAAGAGCGGCCGGAGCCACCGCGGTGCGCCGCCACCTTCGTACACGGCAGGGCTGATCAGCACCAGTCCGGCCACCCGCTCCGGCGCCGCGAGCGCCACCTGCAGTGCCAGCGAGCCGCCGGCCGAGTGGCCTATGAGGATCGCGCGTTCGAAGCCGTAGGCGTCGAGCAGGCCCAGGGTGTACGCGACCTGCGCGTCGGGGCCGTAGGGGTTGCGGTCGCGTCCCCATGAAGCGGCCGCAGGGCGATCGCTGAGGCCGAAGGCGGGACGGTCGAACGCCAGCGCGAGCGCCACCGCGGGAAGGTCGGCGAGCGCCTCGCCGAGGTGCCGCCAGGTGTGCGTCTGGCTGCCGAAGCCGTGCAGCATCACCACCGCCAGCGCACCCGGTAGGCCGTCGCCCTGCGCCTCGTCCGGGGCCACACCCGGCGGGAACGTCTCGACGTGGAGCGTGATCCCGTCGACGCGCACGAAGAGCGATTCGGGCCCCGCCAGCGCCTCGGCGCGCTGGAGGCCCTGGAGCGGCGGGATCGGCACCAAGAGGGGACCGATCAGCGGCACTGCGACGAGGAACGCGAGCAGCCAGAGCGAGACCCGAATGCGGAAAGGCACGTCCACCATTGAACCACGAACGCTGGATGTGCCGGGCCGCCGGGGCGGTGCCCTGGTAGGGGCGTCGCCACGGTCGCTACCTAAGTCCTACGCCGAGACCAGTAGCGGGCCCCGAGCGGCACAGGCTAGGAGCCGCGGAACTCCGGGTCGCGCTTTTCGAAGAAGGCGGCGATCCCCTCCTGGGCGTCGTCGGTGGTGACGACCAGGCCGAACAGGTCAGCCTCGATCTCCATGCCTTGTGCCAGGGTGAGGTCGAGACCGCGCATCAGCGCTTCCTTCGCCAGCCCCAGCGCCACGGGTCCGTTGCGGGCGCACAGCTCGGCCAGCTCGAGCGCGCCCAGCCGAGCGTCGGCCTCGGCGATCCGGCTCACGAGCCCCATCGCGAGGGCCTCGTCGGCGCCGACCATCCGGCCGGTGAGCAGGAGGTCGGTCGCGCGCGCGAGGCCGATCAGCCGCTGCAGCCGCTGCGTGCCCCCGAAGCCGGGGATGAGGCCGCGCGTCACCTCCGGCAGCCCCAGCATGGCGCCAGCGGACGCCACTCGGAGGTCGCAAGCCAGCGCCAACTCCAGCCCGCCGCCGAGCGCGAAGCCGTCGATCGCCGCGATCGTCGGCAGCGGCAGCGCTGCGAGCGAGTTCATGACGTCCTGGCCGGAGAGCGCCAGGTCACGTCCCGCGAAGCCGTCGCGCACGTCGGCGAAACTGTGCATGTCGGCTCCGGCCGCGAACGCGCGGCCGGAGCCCGTGATCACCAGCGCCCGCACTTCGGCGTCGCCCTCGACCAGGTCGAAGGCGGTGGCGAGCTCGAGCAGCAGCGCCGCGTCGAGCGTGTTGAGCGACGCCTCGCGCTCGAGGGTGAGCAGCGCCACGTGGCCGCGCTTCTCGAGCGAGAGGTGCTCGAACTCGACCTCGACCGTCTCGCCCTCGTCCTCAGGAGCCGGCCGGCCGGCTCGCGCGCGCTCCTCTGCGGACGCGCGCTGCTCTTCGTTGGGGTCCTCTGGGTTCATGCGCCCTCCTCGCGTGGGGCGTAGCGGTGGAAGCCCTCGCCGCTCTTGCGGCCGAGCTTGCCGGCGCGCACGTAGCGGCGCAGCAGCGGAGCGGGGCGGAAGCGCGGGTCGCCGGTCTCGCGATGCAGCGCCTCGATGGCGGCGAGCGTCACGTCGAGGCCGATCAGGTCGGCGAGCGCCAGCGGGCCGAGCGGCAGGTTGGCGCCGAGCGTCATGGCGGCGTCGAGGTCGGCAGCGCTGGTGACCCCCTCGGCGAGGGCGTGGACCGCGTCGTTGAGGTATGGCATCAGCAGCCGGTTGACGATGAAGCCGGGGGTGTCGTGACAGACGATCGGCGTCTTGCCGATGCGAGCGACGAACTCGACGGCGCGGGCCACGGTGGCGTCGCTGGTGTGCTCGCCGCGCACCACCTCGACGAGTGGCAACAGCGGCACTGGGTTGAAGAAGTGCAGTCCGCAGCTGCTCTCGGGATCGCCGCCGAAGCCGGCGATCTCGGTGACCGACAGGCTGCTGGTGTTGCTGGCGAGGAGCGTGCCGGGGCGCGCGTGGGCGGCGAGGTACTGCCACAGCGAGCGCTTGACGTCGAGGTCCTCGGTGACGGCCTCGATCACCACGTCCGCGGCGGCCACTGCGCTGGCCAGGTCGTCGGCTGGGTGGACGTTGCCGAGCGTGCGCTCGATGCTGCCCTCGTCGAGGACGCCCTTGCGCACCAGCCGCTGGAGGCTGTCCTCGATCGTGGCCAGCGCTCGCGTGAGCGCCTCGGGGTCGGCGTCGACCAGCTGCACCTCGCAGCCGGCGCCCGCGCAGGCCTGAGCGATGCCGGCGCCCATGGTGCCAGCTCCCAGCACCGCCACCACGGTGGGTGCGCTCGCGGTCATCAGCGCTCCGGCCTCGACAGCCGCACGCCGGCCTCGAGCGCCAGACGCGACATCGCTTCGACGCCGCGCTGCAGCACGTCGTCGGGCACGAACTGCGGATCGCCGATGTGGTTGCTCGCGACCAGCACGCAGCCGGCCTGGACCCGGCGCAGCGCGGCGATGAGGAACAGCGCGCTGGCCTCCATCTCGACCGCCAGCACGCCACGCTCCCGCAGCACTGGGACGTCGGCCGGGCTGGTCGCGTAGAAGGCGTCCTCGGTCTGGATCAGGCCCGTGTGCGGCGCCGTGCCGAGCTCCTGGCCGGCGTCGAGCAGGGCCCGCACCACGGCGTGATCGGCGATCGGCGCGTAGGGGGCGCCGCGCAGGTACTGGCGCGTGGTGCCGTCGTTGGCGACACTGCCGGTGGCCACGATCAGCTCGCCCGGAGCGATGCGCTCAGAGACGATGCCGGAGGTCCCGACCCGCACCAGGCAGCGGGCCCCGAGCCGGATGAGCTCCTCGGCGACGATCGCCATGCTCGGGCAGCCCATGCCGGTCGATTGGACGCTCATCGGTACGCCGCGGTAGCTGCCCGTGTAGCCGAGCAGCTGACGATGCTCGTTGTGGCGGACGACGTCCTCGAGGAAGGTCTCGGCGATGTGGGTGGCGCGATCGGGATCGCCGGGCAGGAGCACGTACTCGGCGATGGCGCCCTCTGGTGCGCGGACGTGGAGCTGGCTCACGCCGGCACCATAGCAGGGCCGGCGCCGTGGCCGGTGGTAGACTCGTCGGAGGATGCGCAGTCTAGACGAGATCCTCGAGCGGTTGCTGACGCAGGCCGATGGAGTGTTGGTGGCGGCGGTCGGCGGTATGGACGGCCTGGTGGTCGAGCAGCGGCCGCAGGAGCGCGCCGAGCTCGCGGTCTGCGTGGCTGAGTTGACCAATGCGCTCGTTGGTCTGCGCCGCGCGGTCGGCGAGGCGCTCGCTGGTGGTGCCGTCGAGGAGCTCAGCGTGTCCAGCGAGCGCGTGCAGGCGCTGGTGCGCCACGTGACGCCCGAGCACTACCTGCTGCTGGCGCTCGAGCCGACCGCCGACCGGGCCGCAGCCGCCCGCGCGCTCGACGAGGGAGCCAACCGCGTACGGGAGCTGCTGGCATGAACCCCGAACTGGCTCGTGCGCTGGACGATCTGCTGTCGATCAAGGGAGTGATGGCGGTGGCGGTCGTGGATCTCGGCGGGGAGGTGCTGGCCTCGGCGCAGCACGAACCCCCGGGCTTCGCGGAGGCCGGCGGCCTGGTGGCCGCCGCGCTCTCAGCCAGCCGCGTGCTGGGCGGGTTCCTGGGCGGTGGCCTGGAGCAGGCCGTCATCGAGTTCCGCGGCGGTCCGATCGTGCTGGCGCCGGTGCCGCGGGCGCCGGGCGCCACCGATCCCGGCGAGATCCAGGTGGTGCTCACACTGCGCTTGTCTGGACTCGCCGACCTCGGCCGCGTACGCTTCCAGCTCCCCCGGGTGGTCGCCCAAGTGGCGGCCGCCAGCAGGCGCGGCGCGTAGGAGAGAGACACCTCAAGGAGGCCAGCGATGCCCGACGACAAGAGCGGCGCCGCTCAACGCGGCGAGACCCGTCAGCTGAAGCTCGAGATCGACGCCGAGACCGCCAAGGGGCGCTTCGCCAACGCCGCGGTCGTGACGCACACCGACGACGCGTTCATCCTCGACTTCGCGCTGGCCTACCCGCGGCAGCCGGTGCGGGTACTGAGCCGCGTGATCACCAGCCCGCAGCACGCCAAGGCGTTGCTGCGCACGCTGGCCGACAACGTGGCACGCTTCGAGAAGCGCCACGGCACCATTCCCGAGCGCCCGCTGCCGATCGCGCACGACCCCGACACCAGCAACTGACGGCGCCCGGCGCTCGCAAGCGCAGCGCTTCGTGAGGTTGATGTGAGTGCACCATGTGTGCCGCGCGACCTCGATCGCGGGAGCGAAGGGGTGTCATGACGCCGATGCAGAACGGAACCGTCGCGGTGTACTTCGACTACCTCTGCCCCTACGCCTGGCGTGGGGCGGAGGTGGCCGAGCTGGTCTCCGACGAGCTCGGGCTGCGCTTCGACTGGCGTCACTTCAGCCTCTACCAGGCGAACCACCGCGGTGAAGCCAGGTGGTACCTGTGGAACCAGCGGCTCGACGACTGCGACGAGACGGGCTCGCGCGGCCTGCTGCCATTCCTGGCGTCCACAGCCGCGCGCAAGCAGGGCCGGGAGGGCTTCGACCGCTTCCGTCTGGCGCTGCTGCGGGCCCGTCACCGCGACCGGCTGCCCTTGTCGCGTGCGCTGGTCTTCAGCTGCGCCGAGGCCGCCAAGCTCCACCTCGCCTGCTTCGAGCACGACCTCGACGATCCCGAGGCGCGTACGACCTTGGCGCAGGAACACTGCCGTGCGGTTCGCGAGGACGTCTTCGGCACGCCGACGTTCGCCTTCGCCGGCGGGCACGCGGCGTACTTCCGCCTACGCGAGCTGCCGATCGACCGCGACGAGGCGGTGGCGCTGTTTCGGGGATTCCACGAGCTGCTGACCCGTTATCCATACCTAGAGACCGTCCGACGGCCGCGGGCGAAGCTCGACTAGGGCGCTCGCCGCGACCGGTCGAAATCCGGCGGCGGCGCGCTCGCTCGGCTGCGGTCGAAGTCCGGGCCGCGTGGCGCCCCGATTCGCGGCAGCACCCAGTAGTCGAGGCCGTAGTAGCCGCCGACGCGCCAGGCGAGTACCAGCCAGGTCGCGAGCACGAACATCTCGGGGTTGGTCGACAGCGTGCCGGCGAGCAGGAAGCTCACGTTCATGAAACCACCGAAGAAGGCGGAGAAGCCGACCAGGAAGCCGGCGATGAGGGCGAGCCCGACGAGCACCTCGCCGTAGGCGACCACGTAGCTCATCAGCGCGGCGTTGGGCAGGAACAGGTGCTCGATCAGCCAGGCATACCAACCGGGCACGCTAGGCGGGTCGGCCGCAGCCCGCGCCAGCGCACCCTGCAGGTAGCCCGACACCGCCGTGCCGGCCCCTTCGCCGACCCAGGCTGGGCTGGTGACCTTGCCCCAGCCGGCGGCGAACCACGACCAGCCGAGGTAGACCCGGGCGATCCCCCAGACCACCGCCATCGGCTTGGAGGCGAACAGGAACCTGGTGATGCTCGGCTCGGGGTAGTAGACGGTTTGGGGCATGACGCATCGGCTCCTCGGGCCGGCACCGGCAGCGTACTGCCTCCATGCTAGGGGAATGACGGTGCTGGACGCGTTCGGGGCGACTCAATCGACGAGGGCCGATCGGCTCGGGCGAGGAAACGTTCGCCCCTTTGGCTCGCGTGGGTTTCTTGGCCGCCGGGCGTGAGTGCGCACGGTAGACTCGCCGTGTGCGGAGTGGCCTCATCGTGGGACACGGTTCGGATGTGGGCCGTGTCCGTCCCCTCAACGAGGACTACCACCGGGTGTGGTCGTTCCCCCTTGGACGCGCCACGCTCGATCTCTTCGCGGTGGCGGACGGGATGGGCGGCGCCTCGTCGGGCGAGGTGGCGAGCAAGGTGGCGATGGAGGTCCTCGACGAGAGCTTCAAGCGCTACGCCGAGGAGACCAACAATGGGCACCAGGTGGTGGCGGTCAGCACCCTGGTCGACAAGGCCTTCCGACTGGCGAACCGGCGCGTGTACGGGCTCGCGACGCAGAGTGAGGGACGTCGCGGGATGGGCACCACGCTGACCTGCCTGGCGATGCTGGGCGGGCGCGGCTACGTCGGCCACGTCGGTGACTCGCGCGCCTTCATGGTGCGGGGCGACACCATCTACCAGCTGACCAAGGACCACTCCTGGGTCGAGGAGCAGATCGAGAAGGGCCTGCTGACCGAGGAGGAGGCCCTCGAGCACGAGTGGCGCAACCTGATCACGCGGGCGCTGGGGACCCGGCAGCAGGTTCATCCCGATCTCGCCGAGCTCGAGGTGCGCCGCGGCGACCTGTACGTGCTCTCGACCGACGGCCTGCACGGGTTGGTCGAGCCCGAGGAGATCCTCGCCGAGCTGAAGCGGACGCGCGACCGCCAACATGCGGTCGACTACCTGCTAGCGCGTGCTAACGAGCGCGGTGGCCACGACAACATCACCGTCGTAGTGGTGGAGGTCCCGTGACGGTAGCGCTGCTGGTGCTCGCGGCGGTGGCAGCAGCGGTGCTGCTCGCCCGCACCCCGCAGTGGGTGCTGCTGACGCTGATGGGCCTCTCGGTGATCCTCGCCGGCGGGAGCCTCTACCTGGGCGGGCTCGAGCGCGCCATCGGCCCGCTCATCGCCTACGGTCTGGCGCTCGGCTTGCTGGTGCCTGCCGGAGCGGTCGCCTACCGCAACAGCCGGGTGGCGCCCGCCAAGCGCAAGCCGGTGCGGCCGCCGGTCACCCGGCTGCGCACCCTGACCAAGGGCGGCGACCCGGTGTTGCTGCCGAGCAACGGCGAGGCGCTCTCCATCCCGGGCTTCGAGACGCTCGAGAAGGTCGGCTCCGGCGGCATGGCCTCGGTCTACAAGGCGAGGCGCATGCAGGACGGCCAGATGGTCGCGCTCAAGGTGCCGATGGAGCAGTACGTCGCCGACGCCAAGTTCATCCGCCGCTTCCATCGCGAGGCCGAGGTCGCTCAGCGGCTCGATCACGTCAACATCGTGCGCACCTTCGAGCACGGCAGCTTAGGCCCTCAGCACTACATGGCGATGGAGTTCGTCGACGGGCGCTCGCTCGAGGGGTACGTCGAGTCCGGCGAGCTCACGCCCGAGCTGTCGGTGGCCGTGATGCGCCGGGTGGCGATCGCGCTGCAGCACATCCACTCGGCGGGCATCATCCACCGCGACATCAAGCCGGCCAACATCATGATCCTCCGGGGCGGCATCAGCGACCTGCCCGGCGGCGGCAAGCAGCTGCGCGACGAGGCCGTCAAGCTGATGGACTTCGGCATCGCCGGCGGCAAGGTCCTCTCGCGCCTGACCATGACGGGCGCTCGCGTGGGCACGCCGGTGTACATGTCGCCCGAGCAGGCGCGCGGCCTCAAGATCGACCACCGCAGCGACATCTACTCGCTCGGTCTGGTCTTCTACGAGATGCTGACGGGCCAGACCGCCTTCAAGGGCGGCTACGAGGCGATCGTCCACCAACAGATCTTCCAGACGCCGGCGCCGCCGCGGCAGCTGAACCTGCGCGTGCCCAAACTGCTCGACTCGCTCGTGATGCGCATGATCGCCAAGGATCCCGACGAGCGCCCGTCGCTGATCGAGATCGAGCAGACGCTGGCGACCATCGACCTGGCCGAGACCACCGTCGACGAGCTCGGCGACCGCATCGTGCTGACGGTGAACGCGCGTCAGGGCGTGGTGCGGGTGCTCGACCTAGAGGGGAACCTCCACGCCTCGCTCGGCGACCTCGGGGTGGGCGAGCCGGCCTTCACGACCGCGCCGGTCGCGGTCGCGGCGGTCCCCGATGGCCACCTCTACATGGCCAGCTTCGAGTACCGCGTCGGCCAGGAATCCCACCACATGATCGTCAAGCGGGCCTCCGACGGGAGCGTGGTCCACACCTTCGGTGCGTACGGCATGAAGCCCGGCGAGCTGCTGTACCCGGCCTCACTGGCGGTCGCGCGCGACGGCAGCGTCTACGTGCTCGACAGCGAGACCCACACCATCACCCGCTACGACGCCCACGGTGAGGTGCTCGGGCGCTTCGGAGGCCGCGGCGAGGGGCACGGAACCTTCAACGACCCGCGCCAGCTCGCGCTCGGTCCGGACGGCAGTCTCTGCGTCCTCGACTACGGCAACCGGCAGGTCCAGCGGCTCACGGCCGACGGCGCCTACGACACCCGCTGGGCGTTCAAACTGGGCGCCAAACAGCCCGGCATGCGCTTGCTCGACGGCCTCTGCGTCGATCGCTTCGGCTCGCTCTACGTCAGCGACGCCACCGCCGGCAAGGTCCGCTGCATCACGCCGCAGGGCAAGCTCGGCGCCTCGTTCGCCTTCGAGAAGCTGCACGGCGAGGCCAGCGACCAGCTGCTCGACATGGGCGTCGACAGCGCCGGCATCCTCTACGTCGCGCGGCGCGGCGGTCACCTGATCCGCAAGTACGCCCCGAGCAGCGAGCTGATCGAGACGGTCGAGACCTACGCTCCGGTGGTGCACATGCTGGTCGACGCCCGCGCGCACTGACGCTCGGCCGGCTCGGCTCTAGCCCCCGAAGGCGCGGACGATCGCCGAGAGGCCGCCGATGATCAGGTTGCGGAAGAAGCTCATGATGGCGCCGGTGACGCCAGTGAACGACAGCAGCATGAAGATGACGATGAAGCCCAGGATCCCGAACTGTGCGAGCTGCTGCACGAACTGGCGCACGCTGCGATCGCCCCAGGCGAGCGCGGCGCGGGCGCCGTCGAGCGGGTAGACCGGGAACAGGTTGATCACCGCATGCAGGATCGCCACGTCGCCGGCGACGGCGAAGGCGGAGGCCAGGTCTCCCGAGCCCGCCAGGATGAAGCTGAACGCCACGGCGTACGAGATCGTGGCCACCAACAGGTAGGCCAGCGGTCCGGTGTACCAGACCAACGCCTCGCGCCGGCCGCGGCCGGCGTAGTTACGGCTGTTGACCGGCACCTGCCGCGTCCAGCCGAAGCCGAGCAGGAACAAGAACAGCACACCCATCGGTTCGAGGTGGGTCTTGGGGTCGAAGGCCAGGAAACCCTGGTAGCGGGGCGTGGCGTCGCCGAGCCGCGAGGCCATCCAGGCCTGCGCGATGTTGTGGAAGATCAGAGCCATCACCATCACGATCGAGGCGATGATGAGCACGGTGGGGTTGTCGAAGAGCCTCAGGATCATGATGACGTCTCGTCCGTGGCCGGGAGCGCGCCACTGGTCTGGCGTTCACGAACCAAGCGCTCGGCGAGCGCGAGTTCGTCGTCGAAGGTCGTGACCTCGCCGGCCTCCCGCGCTCGCGCGAGCTCGTCCAGCACCGCGCCGACCGACGGTCCGGCGGCCAGGCCCAAGCGTAGCACGTCCCTGCCGCGCACCCGGGGTCGCTCGGGAGCATGCTCGAAGGCCGCTACCGCGCTCTCGAACGCCGGCTCCAGCGCCGCCAGGGCCCGCCGCGAGCTCGGCTCCAGCGCCTCGAGCCGCTCGCCGGTGAGTGTCGTGCTGCCCTGCGCCAGCGCTCGCACCCGCTCGCGCTGGACCCACAGGCGGCGCGGCCAGTGGAAGCGCTCGAAGGCGCGCGCGGTGGCGGCGTCGGGCGTCGCGCACAGCAGCACCATCAGCGCGGCTGCGGCGCTCGGCGCGCTCTCGTCCCCGCGCCGCGGCGCCTCCCGCACGGCGGCGTCGAGGCGCTCGAGCGCGGCGGCGTCGAGCTTCAGTCCGTAGAGCGGCTCCAACACCCCGATCGCCGCGAGCAACCTGAGTGCCGGGGCGACCCGAGGTTCGGACAGCGTCAGCTCCAACTCACCGCGCAGCCGCTGGCCCGAGACGTTCGCCAAGACCTCGGGCCTCAGCGCCGCGCGTGCCTTCGCCAGCGCGTCGTCGTCGAAGCGCAGCCCCAGCCGACCCGCCAGCCGCGCGCCGCGCACCAGTCGGGTCGGATCCTCGACGAACGAGAGCGGGTGTAGCACCCGCAGTCGACGCAGCTCCAAGTCGGCGAGTCCGCCGAAGGGGTCGATGAGATCGGCGGGCGCCGGGTGAAAGCGCACCGCCAGCGCGTTGACGGAGAAGTCGCGCCGCGCGAGGTCGTCGACCAGCTGGCCCGAGCGCACCTCGGGCAGCCCACCCGGCGTCGGATAGGCCTCGACCCGTGCCGAGGCGAGATCGACCGCCAGGCCGCCCTCGAGCCGCAGGCTGGCGGTACCGAAGTCGCTGTGCACCGCGAGGCTGCCGCCGAGGACCCGCTGTAGCGCCCGCCCCAGCGAGGGAGCCCCGCGAGTGCCGGTGTGCGCCGCGTGCGCGTCGTCTGCGGTGCTCGCGCCGGCCTCCACCACCAGATCGAGATCCTGGTAGCCGATGCCCATCAGCCCGTCGCGCACGGTGCCGCCCACGAGGTAGAGGCGCGCGCCGGTCGCGAGCGAGGCGGCCAAGTCGAGCACGCGCCGCGCGCCCTCGGGCAGCGAGGCGAGCACGCGCTCGGCCGGAGCGCGCAGGTCGGCACCCGGGTGGCGGGCGCGGATCAGGTCGCTGCGGGTGACGATGCCGACCAGCCGCCCGCCGGCGACGATCGGCAGCCGGCCGACGTCGTGGCGCAGCACCAGCCGCTCCAGCTCGCGCAGGGTGCTCTCCGGAGCGGCGGTGATGGGCGGCCGGGTCATGAAGCCGTCGACCTGGGCGTCGGCGATGCCGTGGCGTAGGGCGTGGTCGATGTCGCGCCGCGAGATCACGCCCACCAGCCGGTCGCTCTCGTCGACCACCGGCATGCCGTTGTGGGCGTGCCGCGCGAGCTCCTGGCGGGCCTCGGCCAGCGTCGAAGCTGCCCGCACCGTGCGCACCGGCGCGCTCATCACGTCGCGCGCGCGCAACGGCGCGTCGACGAAGCGTGGCAGCACGGCCAGCACCTGCTCCAGCGCCCGCTCCGGCGTGAGATCACAGCGCGCGAAGGCGGCGCGGCGATGGCCGCCGCCGCCCAGCGCCTGCTGCAGTGCGCCGGCGACATCCACGTGCGAGCCGGAGCGCGCGAACAGCAACGTGCGATCGGCCATCCGCGCCGCGATGATCACCGCGTCCGCGCCAGTGTCGTCGAGCAGCGTGCTGGCGAGCCCGCTGGCCGACGGCAGGTAGTCGCGGCGGGAGAATGAGGCGGTGATCACGCTGCGGCCAGAGACGTCGATGGTCGCGGACTCTACCAGCAGCCGCTCACGCAGCCCGCTGAGCTCCGGCGGCAACGTGACGCTGCGGAAGCGCCGTACCACCTCGAGGTTCGCGCCCTGGCGCAACAGCCAGGCCGCGGCCTGGTGATCGTCGGCGGTGGTGTGGTCGAAGGTCAGGTCTCCGGTGTCCTCGTGCAGGCCCAGCAGCGCCAGGCTCGCCAGCGCCGCGGGCAACGACACGCCGGCCGCAGCCAGCTGCCGTGCCAGCAGGGTGACGGTCGCACCGACGGTGTCGCGCAGGCCGCGGGTGCCGGGCACCGGGTCGCTCGGCTCCGGATGGTGGTCGAACACCGTCACGGGCAGCTTGTCGAGCAGCGGCTTGAAGCGCCCCAGGCGGCCTCGCTCGGCGGTGTCGACCACGATGAGCTCGGTCACCGTCTCGAGGTCGACGTCCTCGCTCTCGACGATCGGCACCTGATCGCGATAGAGCTTCAGCAGCTCCCCGACGCTGCCAGGCAGCGTGCCGGCCAGCGCGACGATGCTGCCGGGCAACAGCACGGTCGCCAGCGCCGCGGAGGCGACCGCGTCGAAGTCGGGTTGCTCGTGCGTGATGACGAGGCGCACGCGGCGAACCTAGCGGTAGGTGACCGCGAGCGGCGCCCGTGCCGGCGCGAGCACCACCAGCTTCAGCTCGGCAGCCTCGGGCGAGGAGGCCGCCGGACCGCGCACCCAGGTCACCGCGCCGCCGGCGTCGTGACGCCACCAGGTGCCCTCCAGCGCCAGCGGCGGCGCCTCGCCCGGCGGCAACTCGAGGGCGACCTTCACGCCGGCATCGACGATCAGGGTGGCTGGCCCGAGTCCCGGAACGAGCTCGACGCTGCCGCGCGCACCCGGCTCCGCGCGCAGCACCAGCGCGCCGGGGCCGAGGGTCAGG
>SKMG01000421.1 GCA_007121175.1 Trueperaceae bacterium
ACGTCGAGGTGGTCGCCCCAACAGGCGAGCTCCAGGCCGTCGTAGCCCATCTCGCGTGCCAGCGGGGCGAGTTCGGCGAGGGGGAGGTCGGCCCATTGGCCGGTGAACAGGGTGACGGGTCGTGGCATGCTTCCTCCGTGCCGCGCCTCCGCTCGTTGAGCGGGCCGCGGCGTGCAGCGCGAGCGGGTGCGGCAGAGGTGCAGGGGCGGCGTGACGGCCGCCCCTGCACGCGTGGCGTTGCTCAGAAGGGGCTGTCGGGGAAGTAGTAGTCGGCGGCGTTCTCAGGCGTGATGAGCGGGCTGTCGAGGATGTAGCGGCCGAGGATCGGCACCTGCGACACGAAGTTCAGCGCAGTGACCTCCATGGCAGTGGCGATCATGGCCGGCGGGTAGAGGACGTTCACCGGGACCAGCTCGTCGCCTTCCATGACGCGGGCGATCATCTCCTTCATGCCGGCGCCGCCGACGACGAACATCTCGTCGGTGCGGCCCGCCTGCTCGAGCGCCTCGATGACGCCGATGGCGATGTCGTCGTCCTGCGCCCAGACCGCGTCGATCTCCGGGAAGCGGGTCAGGAAGTCCTGCATCACTTCGAAGCCGTCGTCGCGGTTCCAGTTGGCATAGCGCATGTCGAGGACGTTGATGTTGGTCTGGTCGATGACCTCCATGAAGGCCTCGACGCGCTCGTTGTCGATCACCGTCGGGATGCCGCGCAGCACGACGATGTTGCCCTCGCCGCCGAGCCGTTCGGAGATGTACTCACCGGAGACGCGACCGAGTGCGGGGTTGTTGCCGGCGACGTGCAGGTCCTCGATGCCCTCGCGAGCCAGGCCGCGGTCGACGACGGTCACGAACACGCCGCGGTCCTTGACGCTGGCGACCGGCTCGGTGAGCGGATCGGACTCGAACGGCAAGATGACCAGTGCGTCGATCTGGTGGATGGCGATGAGGTCCTCGAGGTCGTTGGCCTGTTCCGAGGGGCCGCTGGCGGTGCTGATCACGAACTGGAGGCCCGGGTAGGTGGCCTCGAGGCGCTCCTTGGCCTCGGCGGCCCACCAGTTGACGCCGCCGGTCCAGCCGTGGGTAGCGGCCGGGATGGAGACGCCGATGACGGTCTGGGCGAAGCCGAAGCCGAGGAGAAGCACGAGTAGGGCGAGCAGGATGCGGGTCAGACGAGGCATGGTTCCTCCGATGGAAAGTCGTGAACGGATGGCGACGGGTGGACGGGATGCTGGCAGGTCTCGACCTCCTCTCGAGCCGCAGCCGGCGGCCGCCGCGGCGACCGGAGCGGCTGCCGCGGCCGTCAGCGGCCGCTACGACCGCGTTGCAAGAAGACGGCCCCGATGATGATCAAGCCTTGAACGGCGCCGTTGAGGTATTCACTGATGGCGGTGGTCAGGTTGAGCACGTTGCCGATGAACGACAGCATCACTGCGCCGACCACCGTGCCCCAGATGTGCCCGGAGCCCCCCTTGAGCGCCGTGCCTCCGATGATCACGGCGGCGATCGCCTCGAGCTCCCAGAGGATGCCGGTGGAGCCGGAGGCCGAGCCCAGCCGCGGCACGTAGAGGATCACCGCGATGGCGACGCACACGCCCTGGATCACGAAGGTGAGGGTACGGATGCGTTCGACGCGCACCGCCGCGTACCTCGCCACCTCCTGGTTCGAACCGATGGCACGGACGTAGCGACCGAAGCGGGTGCGATGCAGGACGATCGCGCCGATCACCGCCACGATGGCGAACACCCACACGGGATAGGGGATGCCCAGGAGGGAACCGAAGTAGACCGGGCGGTAGACCCCGCGGATCGCGAAGTCGAGCGAGATGGTGCCGCCGTCGGCCAGGTAGGTGACCAGCGAGCGGAAGATGCCGAGCGTCCCGAGCGTGACGATGAAGGCCTCGATGCGTCCGCGGGTGATCGCCAGGCCGTTGGCGGCGCCCGCCAGCAGCCCGGCCACCAGCACCATGCCGACGCCCAGCAGCACGATCGTGAACGGAGCGAGATCGTTGCCCGCCAGGGCGTTCATCGCCAGGATCATCGCGCCCGCCAAGAACGCCGCCATCGAGCCGACGGAGAGGTCGATGCCGCCTGCGATGATCACGAAGGTCCCGCCGACGGCGATGATGCCGATGAACGCCGAGCGGGTGAGCACGTTCAGCAGGTTCGTGGGGGTCAGGAACGCAGGATGCATCATCGAGCCGAGCACGAGCAGCAGCGCCAGGCCGAGCAGCGGCGTCAGCGACTGCCACGGCACTCGCGCGAGCCGTCGGCGCCAGGGGGGAGCAACGGTCGCTTCAGCGCGCGCCATGCACGACCTCGCTCTGCTCGGGTCCCGGGGTCGGCTGGTCGCGCAGGCCGGTCGCATACGCCATGATCGTCTCCTCGTTCATGTCCTGGCCTTCGACGATGCCCTTGACGCGACCGTCTTGCATCACCACGATGCGGTGCGCCAGCCCGATCAGCTCCGGGAGCTCGCTCGAGATCAGCACCACCGAGGTGCCCTTGTCGATCAGGTCGGCCACGTAGAAGTAGATCTGCCGTTTGGTGCCCACGTCGATGCCGCGCGTAGGCTCGTCGAGGATCACCACGTCGGGGGTCGTGAGCATCAGCTTGGCGAGCACCAGCTTCTGCTGGTTGCCGCCCGAGAGCGCCCCGGCTGCAACGTCGAGGCGCGCGACGCGCACGTCGAACTCCTTCGCTGCCTGCTCGAGCGCCTCGCGCTCCTTGCCGATGTCGGTGAAGGGTCGAGCGAAGCGCTCGAGCGCCTGGAGGGTGAGGTTCTCGCGGAGGTTGTTGCGCAGCAGCAGGCCCTTGCCCTTGCGGTCCTCGGTGAGGTACGCGACGCCGTCGTGCTTGGCGTCCTCGGGATGGCGCCAGCGTACCTGAGCACCGTCCTTGCGCACGCGGCCAGTGGCGGGCCTCAAGCCGATCACGCCCTCGAACAGCTCGGTACGGCCCGCGCCGACCAGGCCGGCCAGTCCCAGTACCTCACCGCGCCGCAGCGCGAAGCTGACGCCCTCGGCGTGGCCCGGGACGGTCACGTCCTCGAGTTCCAGCACCGACTCGGCGTGCTCGGCGACCGGGCGTTTCTCGGGGTACATGTCCGCTAGGTCGCGGCCGACCATGCGGCGCGCCATGTCGGTCGGGGTCAGCTCGTCCACGTCGAAGGTGCCGACCTTGTACCCGTCGCGGAGGATGGTGACGCGGTCCGCGATGGTCTTGATCTCCTCGAGCTTGTGCGACACGTAGAGCACGGCGACGCCGTCGTGGGTCAGGCGCCTGACCAGCTCGAACAGCACCTCGGTTTCGCGGCCGGTAAGCACGTCGGTCGGCTCATCCATGCACAGCACGCGCACGTCGCGCGAGACCGCCTTTGCGATCTCGACCATCTGCGCTTGCGAGACCGAGAGGTCGCGCACCCGACGGGTGACGTCGACGCTGGTGCGGAGCGTCTGGAGCAGCTCGCGCGTGGCGCGGCGCTGGCTGCGGCGGTCGACGATACCGAAGCGGTGCCGCTCGTGGCCCAGGAAGACGTTCTCCTCGACCGTGAGGTCGGGCACTAAGCTCAGCTCCTGGTGGATCATGACGATGCCCGCGCTCTCGGCCTCGGTAGAGTCGCGAAAGCGCACCGGCTGACCGTCGAGCAGGATCTCGCCCGCCGTCGGGGTGTGGTAACCCGCTTTGAGCTTGAGCAGCGTCGACTTGCCGGCGCCGTTCTCACCCAGCACGGCGTGGACCTCGCCGGCTCGGACGTCGCAGTCGACCGCGTGGAGCACCTCGACGGGGCCGAACGCCATCGACAGGCCACGGCCCTCGAGCACCGTCTCGGTCGCGGTGGGTCGTGTCTGCGGGGTCGCCGCCGTTCGGGTCACGTCACACCTCTCTGACCGGGTCCGGTCGCTCACTGCTCACGCCGAGCAAGGTTTCATCGTGTGTCAAACTAAGTGATAAGCTACCAACTGAGCATGAGGTCGTCAAGAGACGCGCGATCGGGCCCCGGCCGCCTGGGCCGGCGAGCGAGAGAGGAGGAGGGCGTGGCCCCGACCCGAGCGCGTTTGAACCCGGCGCTGATCCGACGCCTGAACGTTGCGCGCGTCTTCCACGCGCTGCGGCTCGCCGGCGCGGCGAGTCAGAGCGATCTGGTGCGGGCCACCGGGCTCGATCCCGCCACCGTCTCGGCAGTGGCTCGGGAGCTGCGCGAGGACGGCTGGATCGCCGCTACGCGGGCGACCAACAGCCGTCGCTCGGGTCGGCCACCGACCGTGCTGACGATCGATCCCGCGGCCGGCTTCTTGATCGGTGCGCGGCTCGAACCCGATGTCGTCCGCATGCTCGCCACGACGCTGGCCGGGGAGACGTGCGCTGCCTGGCAGGGCGCCTCCGGCGCCTCGGTCGAGGACGCCGTCCACGCGCTCGACGCCGGTGTCGAGGAGCTCCTCTCGGAGCTCGGCGCCTCGAGGAGTGCCGTCAAGGCGATCGGGGTCGGCGTACCGGCGCTGATGTCGAAGAGCGGGCGGCTGGCCTACGGCCCGAACCTGCAGTGGCGCGACGTGCCGTTGCTCGAGCGGCTCCAGGAGCGCTGGTCGGTGCCGGTGGCGGTGGACAACGATACCTCGGCCGCGGCCCTGGCGGAGAAGCTGTTCGGCGAGGCGCGCGATGCGAGAGACTTCGTCGTCGTGGCTGGGCATTCCGGGATCGGCGGCGCGCTCTACCTCGGTGGCCGGCTCTTCAGCGGCAGCGGTGGCTATGCCGGCGAGATCGGGCACGTCCAGGTGGTGCCGGGCGGGCGTCGTTGCGGCTGCGGAGACCGCGGCTGCTTGGAGGCCTACCTCGCCGAGCAGGCCGTCGCGGCGCAGCTCGCAGCCCGAGGACGTCAGCTGCCGTGCTACGAGGCGGTCGCCGCCGCGGCCAGAGCGGGCGACACCGTGGTGTTGGCGCTGCTCGATGAGCTAGGCACGCTCCTGGGCCGGGTGATCGCTGACCTCGTCGATGTGCTCGATCCCGAGCTGGTGCTCCTGGCCGGGGCGCTGAGCCACATCGTCCCGTGGCTGCTGCCGGCGGTCGACCGGGTCCGGGAGGCCGAGACGCTCGCTGCCCATCGCGGCCGCTGCCGGGTCGCGGCGTCCGGACTCGCCGCCGAGGCCGTGACCATGGGCGGGATCGGGCTGGCGATGGAGGCACTGCTGTCGCTGCCGGCCTGGCTGGTCGACGACGAGGGTGCCCTGCTATCGAACGGCTGAGCGCGCCTCGGCGCGCGGCGACCCGGGCGCTCCGCGCGCTACCGCGCAACCCGGCGCGGCGGGCAGCGGCCCGAGCGCGCCGGGATGCGCAGTGGCCGACTACCAGGCGTACGCGACCGGTGCCTCGCCGCCGGGGCCCGGGAAGATCTCGTCGAGCTTCGAGAGCACCTCTTCATCGAGCGTGATCTCGGTGGCGCGCACAGCGCTCTCGAGCTGGTCGACCGTGCGCGGGCCGATGATCGGCGCGGTGACGACCGGATTGTGCAGCAGCCACGCCAGCGCCACGGTCGCGGGCGACTCGCCGATCTCGCGGCACAACGCTTCGTAGCGCTCGAGCTGCGGGCGCTTGGCCTCGATCTCCTGCTGCGCTTTCTCGGAGACTCGCCTGCCGGACTCGAGCTTGCCGAGCGCTCCCCCCAGCATGCCGCCCGCCAGTGGGCTCCAGGGGATGAGCCCGAGCCCGTAGTGCCGGCAGGCGGGGATCACCTCGAGCTCGATGGCCCGGTTGTCGAGGTGGTAGATGCTCTGCTCGCTGGCGAGCCCCATCAGCCCGCGCCGCGACGCCTCCTGGCAGGCGGTGGCGATGTCCCAGCCCGCGAAGTTCGACGAGCCGACGTAGACCACCTTGCCCTGCTTCACCAGCGCGTCGAAGGCCTGCCAGATCTCGTCCCAGCGGCAGTCGCGGTCGACGTGGTGCATCTGGTAGAGGTCGATGTGATCGGTCTGCATGCGCCGCAGGCTGCCCTCGCAGTGCTTGCGGATCTTGTACGCCGACAGGCTGCGGCCGTCGGTGTTCGGCTCGGGGCGCTGGCCCTTGCGGTCGACCGGGTTGAAGACCTTGGTCGCGAGCACCACCGCCTCGCGGCGGCCGTCGCCGAGCGCGAACCAGTTGCCGAGGATGATCTCCGTGTCGCCGCGCTGACCGTGCCAACCGTAGACGTCGGCGGTGTCGAAGAAGTTGATGCCGAGCTCGAGGGCGCGGTCCATGATCGCGAAGGACTCGTCCTGCTCGGTGTGCCAACCGAAGTTCATGGTGCCCAGGCAGAGTTTGCTGACCAGGACACCGTGCTTACCCAAGCGCGTGATCGGGACGCTCACGAGGACTCCTTCCGAGCCTGTCGGCTCTCGGTGATGAGGACCTCATCTTACGCCCGCCTTCACGTGGGCGTCGGCGAGGCCGACGGGAGCGTCGGTAGGATCGGACGACCTCCCGGGCCCGCGCGGTAGGCTCGCGCATGGGGCTCGATCATGTCAACCCGGTGATCGTCGGCTGCTGGCAGCTCGCTCAGGGTCACGGACGCGACGTCGAGGACGGCAACGCCGTGCTCGAGGCGCACTTCCGAGCCGGCTTCGAGGTGTTCGACTGTGCCGACATCTACAGCGGTGTGGAGGAGCTGATCGGCCGCTTCATCGCCGCGCACGGCCTCTCTGCGGACGAGCTTCGCGTGCACACCAAGTACGTCCCCGATCTCGCTGCGCTCCCGGGGCTCCAAGCAGCCGACGTCGAGCGAGCCGTCGACCGTTCGCGGGCCCGGCTCGGTCGCGAGGTGCTCGACCTGGTGCAGTTCCACTGGTGGGACTACACGGTGCCGGGCTACCTCGAAGCGCTCGATGCGCTCGCTGCCTTGAGGCACCAGGGCGCGATCAAAGCGATCGGCCTGACCAACTTCGACGCCGAGCGGCTCCGCGAGATCGGCGAGCGTGGCATCGACGTCGCCTCCATCCAGGTGCAGTACTCGCTGCTCGACCGGCGTCCCCGAGGAGACTTCAGCGCCGTGGCGCGGGGACACGGCGTCGACCTGCTCGCGTACGGCAGCGTGGCTGGCGGCTTGCTGTCCGATGCCTACCTCGGCCGCGACGACCTCGGTCCGGAGCACGAGAACCGCTCCCTAACCAAGTACCGCTTGATCGTCGACGAGATCGGCGGCTGGGACGCGCTGCAGGCGCTGCTGCGGGGTTTGCGGGCGGTAGCCGACGAGCGCGGCACCGACATAGCGAGCGTGGCCGGCACCT
>SKMG01000301.1 GCA_007121175.1 Trueperaceae bacterium
GAGCCGCTCGAGCGCGCCGTCGCGGCGAACGACGCATTCAAGCAGGCCTGGGTGTGGCTGGCGCGCGTGCGCCAGGAACTAGGCCGTTACGAGGATGCGGTCGTCGCCTGGGAGCGCGTGCTGCAGCTCGACCCGGCCGACGAACGCGCGCGCTACTTCGCGGTGCTCGCGCGCCAGCAGCAAGGCGTCAGCCCGGCGGCCGGGCACGCCTTCGCCGAGGCCATATCCGCGTACGAGCGCGCCGATTTCGCCACCGCCGACGCTCGCCTGCGCGAGGTCGTGGCGATCGACCCGACCTCGCCCACCGCCTGGGCCTGGCTGGCTCGCATCGCCTTCGCCGAGCGCCGCTACGACGACGCCGCGATCTTCTACGGACGCGCCTCGGAGCTCGACCCCGGCGACGAAGACCTGGCGTTCTTCGCGCGCGAGGCAGCCGCGCTCGCGCGGCCGCCCGAACCCGAACCCGAGCCGGAGCCCGAGCCCGAGCCGGAGCCCGAGCCGGAGCCCGAGCCCGAGCCGGAGCAGGAGCCCGAGCCCGAGCCGGAGCCGGAGCCGGATGAGCCGCCCGATGAGCCGCCGCCCGACGATCCGGAGCTGCCGTGAGGACGGTGGTGCTGCGCGTGGCGGCGCTCGCGCTGCTGCTCCTCCTGGCGCTGGTCGCGACGATAGCCGTCCGCACGCTCAACCGTCTCCCCGACGTCACGCTCTACCTGATCCGCAGCGAGCCCACGCACTTCGAGCTCGAGCCCATCCACCGCAGGCTGGGCGTGGGCGGCCCGGGCCTGGCGGCCGAACGGGTCACCGAGGCGACGGTCCGCAGCGCGATCGAGGCGCTCATCGCTGGCCCGACGCCGGAGGAGGCGCAGCGCGGGCTCGTGAGCGAGGTCCCGCCCGCGACCGAGGTGCGCTCGGTCCGTTTCGAAGACGGCCTCGTCACGGTCGATCTGAGCGCCGACTTCGAGGTCGGCGGCGGCACCGCCTCGATGCTCGGTCGGCTGCACCAGGTGCACTTCACGGCGGCCCGTCCGCGCGGCGTCGAAGCCGTCCGGCTGCTGGTGGAGGGAACGCCGCTGACCGCGCTGGGCGGCGAGGGCATCATGGTGCCGCAGCCCTGGGTCGCCCCCGAGAACGGGACGCCGCGCTGGTGAGACGATTGCTGTACGCGCTGCTCTGGTCACTCGCGCTGGCGCTCGGGGCCGTCGGCGTCACCCAACGGCCGGCCCTGGCGAGCGACGACGCGGGTCCTCCGGCGCCGCGTCGCGAGCTCGCCGACGCCGGCGCCGCTCAAGCCGCTCGAGCTCGGGCCGGCGCGGCCTTTGCCAGCACCTTCGACGCCCTGGTGACGCTGGTGCAGCGCGAGTACTGGGACGCGACCCATCTCGACTGGGAGTCGTGGGCCGAGGACTACCGCGAGCAGGCCGTGACCGCCCCCGACCGCGCCGCTTTCGACGCGGTCATGCGCCGCATGCTGGCGGCGCTGGGAGACGATCACTCGGTGTGGACGGGCATCCCGGCCGCCGCCGTGGCCGCGCCCGGCGGGGCGTCACTGCCGCCCCGACTGGGCGTGCAGTTCTCACTGGCGCCGGCGCGCGGCCTGGTGGTCGAGCGGGTCTACCCCTCGACGCCGGCCGAGGCGGCAGGCCTCCGCCGCGGCGACGTGGTCGTCGAGCTCGACGCGCGGCCGCTCGCCGACCTCGGCAGCCTGGCCGAGGCGAGCAGCCTGCTGGTCGAGGCGCTCTCAGAGGGCCCGGTGACGCTCGCGATCGAGCGCCGGCGGCTGCGCCTGGAGCTCGAGGTCGCGGGCGCCGCGGTGCCCTTCGGTATGCTCGCCGGCGCTCCGTACGCAACCATGCTCGACAGCTCGACGGGCTACCTCGAGGTGCCCTCGTTCAACGACGCCGGCGTCGGCGAGCTCGCCCACCGCGCGCTGGCCGAGTTGCACGCCCAGGGCGCCGTGGCGCTGGTGCTCGACCTACGCCAGAACTACGGCGGACGCTTGGTGGAGGCAGGAGTGCTGCTCGGCGCCTTCCTCGAGGGGGCCTGGGCCCACGCCTACACTCGGGGCCGCGACCTCGCTGAGCTCACGATCTCCGAAGAGCCCGTCGCCGATGCGGTGTCGGACGTCCTCGCCTGGCGCGCAGCGGTGGACCGCGACGGCGCGGACGTCGTCTCGCTGCTGGTGACAGGCGACGGCGAGCTCTTGGGGCGGGCAACGGTACGCAACGCCACCTCCTGGCGCGGACCGGTCGTCGTCTTGGTCAGCGCCCGCACGGTCTCGGCCGGCGAGCTGGTCGCACTCGCGCTGCAGGACCACGGCCGCGGCCAAGTGGTGGGGGAGGCGACGGCCGGCACCGTCGAGGCGGTGCACGCGTTCATGCTGCCTGACAACAGTCGGGTGCTGCTGGCGGTCGCCGACCTGCGCAGCGTGCACGGCCTGACCTACGCCGCGGGCGTCCACCCCGAGGTGACCTCGCGTGCCGAGGCCGGCGAGCTAGCGCGCGGCGTCGATGCTCCGGTGGTGGAGGCCCGACGCCTGCTCGGCGGCCTGCCGTTCACTCCGGATCGGCGCTTCTGACGGGCCTGCTGCTGCGCCCCGAGCCCTCACGGACCGCGCAGTATGCCCTCTTCGGTAAGTCGGTTGAACATCCTCATCGGAGCCCCGTGTTAGACTCCCCGTCGCTGTCCACAAGGCGGCTGGTGCTCCATGACGAACTGCACTGTGCCGCTGGAAGATGGTGCGCCCGACAGGACTCGAACCTGTGGCCTTTCGCTCCGGAGGCGAACGCTCTATCCGACTGAGCTACGGGCGCTCAAGCAAACGCCAACCTAGCACCGGCCATGGAGGACGTCAAGTCAAATGAAACTAAGCCGCCGTTCCAACCTCATCATCCTATGGATCCTCGCGGGCGCTCTCGTGCTCGGCATGGTCATCACCTTCACGCCGACGATGGGCCTCGGCACCCGCGGCGGCGCGGCTGGTGCGCCTGCCCTGCTGGTCAACGGCGAGCCCATCAGCGAGCTGGCGGTGGTGAGGGCGCGCTCGAACCCACTGTTCAACCTCGTCCGGGAGGGCGAGGTGGGGCGCGACCTGGAGCTGCTGCTGATCGACGAGCTGGTGCGCCAGGAGCTGGTGCGCCAGGAGTCCGCCCGCCACCGCGTCACCGGTGGCGAGGTCCGCGCCGCGGTCGAGGACTTCCGCGTCAGCCGTGGCGTCGCGGGCCGGGCCAACGACTCGCAGTACCTCGCGCTGATCGGCGCGTCGGGCTTCACCGACGAGACCTTCCGCCGCTACCTCGAGCAGCAGCTCAGGCAGGAGAAGTGGCAGGCTGAGCTGCTCGACGGCGTGAGCGTCACGCCGGAAGAGGTCGAGGCGTATTACCACGCCAACAGCGAGCTCTACCGCACCGAAGAGCGCCTCCGCGCCCGCGAGATCGTGCTGGCAGAGGAGGCTGAGGCCGAGGCCATCCGGGCCGAGCTGACTGCCGGCGCCGACGCAGCCGAGCTGGCGAGAGAGCACTCGCTGGAGCGAGCCGACCGAGACGGCGCCGTCGGCGCGGGCAGCGGTGAGACGGAGCCGCGCCCGGTGGGCCGTCCGGCGCTGCCGACCGCCGTGGCCACCGCCGCCTTCGCCCTGCGCGGGCCGGGCATCACCGACGTCATCGAGGTGGGCGGCCGCTACCACATCGTGGTGGTCGAGGAGTTCCTGCCGGCTGCGACGCGGCCCTTCGAGGAGGTCTCGGAGGTCGTCGCCGAAGATGCCCTCGAGGCGAAGCAGGCACAGGCCTTCGACGAGGAGCTGCGCCGGCTGCAGCGCGAGGCGCGCGTGGTCATCCCCGAACCCAATCCGCTCGAGCTCACCTACGACGAGCGGGTGGTCGCGACGGTGGGCGATACCGACATCAAGCGCTCGGAGCTGGTGCGCGCCACCTACACCAACCCCCAGATCCAGCAGGCGCTCTCGCCCGACACGGCCTTCCTGATCACGGGCTTCTTCAAGCCCGCCATCCTCGACCAGCTGATCGACCAGGAACTCGCCTACCAGGGTGCCGGGGAGCTCGACGTGCCGTTCGTCGGCCCCAGGCGCTTCGTCGCCCAGAACGCCCTGGAGTACGTCGCGCGTGACGTCAGCGTCGGCGAGGACGAGATCGAGGCGTACTACCAGGCCAACATCCAGGCCTACACGGTGCCGGCGAGCGCCTCGGTGAGCCGGGTCGACTTCGACGACGTCGAGTCCGCCGAAGACTTCCGGGCGGCGCTGCTCGCGGGAGAGCCGGTGCAGGAGGCGGTCGAGGAGACCGGCGGCAGCCTGACCTCGCTCGGGACCGTGCGGCCGGGCCAGCTCCAGCCGGATCTCGACACTGCCCTGTTCGCGACCGAGGCCTTCGAGCCGCTCGAGCGAGGCGGAGAGGTCAGTGACGTGCTGGTGCTGCTGTCTCAGCCGGAGACGCTGCCCGAGGAGCTCGAGGACCAGGGCGAGGAGGCCGGGGCCATCGAGCAGGAGCAGCAGATCGTCGTGCTGGTGGCCGATCGCACCCCCGAACGGGTGCGCCCGCTGAGCGAGGTCCACTCGCAGGTCGAAAACGCGATCCTCAGCGAGCGTCGCGCCCAGGTGCGGAGCGATTGGTTGGCCGAGCTGCGCGAGGAGATCCAGGTCGTGAACCACGTGGAAGCCGACCTCGACGGCGATGCGTTCGGCGTGCCTGGCTTCAGCTTCGAGGTCGAGGAGTTCGAGGAGGCCCTGGAGGACGACGGCGCCGGGGAGCTCGAGCTGCCGACCGAGGGCCTCGGCGACGACGACGGCGTCGAAGGGGTGCAGGACGACGGGGTCGAACAGTTGCAGGACGACGAAGTCGGCGACGAGGGTGAGGCCGGTTCGGTAGACTGAGGTATGCCCCGTGCCCTGCTGTCCGTGTCCGACAAGTCTGGCATCGTAGCGTTCGCCACCGGTCTGGTCGAGCTAGGCTTCGACCTGGTCTCGACCGGCGGGACCGCGGCGGTGCTGCGCGAGGCCGGACTGCCGGTAGAGAAGGTCGACGCCGTCACCGGCGCTCCAGAGATCCTCGGCGGACGCGTCAAGACGCTGCACCCTCGCGTCCACGGCGGCCTGCTCGCGCGCCCCGACGCCGAGCACGAGGCCGAGCTCGAGCAGCACGGCATCGAGCGGTTCGACCTGCTGGCGGTGAACCTCTACCCGTTCCGCGAGACGGTGGCGCGTCCGGGCGTGACCCTCGCCGAGGCGATGGAGCAGGTCGACATCGGCGGTCCGGCGATGGTCAGGGCTGCGGCGAAGAACCACGCCGCGGTGGTCGTGGTCGTCGACCCGGAGTCGTACGACACGGTGCTCGCCGAGTTGCGCGAGGGACACGTCGCGCCGGCGCGGCGCCGCGAGCTGGCGCGCGCCGCTTTCGCGCACACCGCCGCCTACGACGCTGCCATCGTCGGGTGGCTCGATGGCGAGGAGCCGCTGCCGTCGTCGCTGCACCTGACCTTGGAGCGGGCTGAGAGCCTGCGCTACGGCGAGAACCCGCACCAGGCCGGCGCCCGCTACCGCGAGGCCGGCAGCCAGGGGGTGTGGGACTTGGTGCAGCAGCACGGCGGCATGGCGCTGTCGTACTTGAACGTCTTCGACGCCGACGCCGCCTGGCGGCTGGCGCACGCCTTCGGCGAGGTGCCCACCGCGGTGATCGTGAAGCACGCCAACCCGTGCGGCGTCGCCTGCGCGGACACGTTGGCCGAGGCTTACCAGCGGGCCTTCGACGCCGATCCCAAGTCGGCCTTCGGCGGTGTCGTGGCGCTGAACGGCCACGTCGACGCCAAGCTGGGGGAGAGCATCGCCGGTAACCCCAAGGCCGACGTGCTGATCGCGCGCGGCTTCGAGCCCGCGGCGCTCGAGCGCTTCGCGACGAAGCGCAAGAACATGCGGGTGCTCGGCTCACCACCTCCGGCGCAGCCGGGGTTGCAACTGCGGCGCATCGACGGCGGCTTCCTGGTGCAGGGTCCCGACACGGTCACGCTCGACCGGGAGTCGTGGACGGTGGTCACGCAGCGGCAGCCCAGCGAGCGCGAGTGGCAGGACCTGCGCCTGGCGTACCTGGTCTGCGCCGCGACCTCGTCGAACGCCATCGTGCTCGCTGCGAACGGCGTGGCAGTCGGCATCGGTGCCGGCCAGCAGAGCCGCGTCGACGCCGCCGAACTAGCGGTGAGCAAGGCCGCGGGACGCGCCGCCGGAGGGGCCTGCGCCTCCGACGCGTTCTTCCCGTTCCGCGACGGCCTCGACGTGGCGGCCAGCTCCGGCGTGACCGCCGTGATCCAGCCGGGCGGGTCGATGCGCGATGCCGAGGTGATCGCGGCCGCCGACGAGCACGGTCTGGCGATGGTGTTCACCGGCGAGCGTCACTTCCGCCACTGATTTCAGGCTGCTGAGACCTAGTCCTTGTGCCATGGGATGATTGTGCCGCAACATCTTGTACCTCGGCCTTGCACCGAGTCGGGCGAGTCATGGTAGATTCGAGGTCCGCTGGCGCCGGAGTGAGACCGACTTCACGCGGCGTTGGCCTCGTTACCTAGTACGTTCGGGTTCAGGAAGTACTAGGTGTTGTATCCGAACGTCAGAGCCTTGGGCGGCATCCCAGGGCTCGAACGATCGAAAGGGGTCTTGCGCCGTGGCCACAGAGAAGCACTTCGACGACCGCCAGGCGCTCGCTGCATTCGACGACCACGCGGTCACCATCGCCGAACGGCAGTACTTCCAGCCGGGCGACGGCAACGTGATCGGCATGTTCCGGCGCGTGGCCGATTGGGTAGCGAGCCCGGAGCCGACTGAGCGGCGCGACGCGCAGGCCCGGCGCTTCTTCGAGCTCATGCTCGACAAGCGCTTCTGCCCTGGGGGTCGGGTGCTCGCCGGGGCCGCCACCAACCACGGCAACGTGCTCAACTGCTTCGTCCAGGACGGCCGACCCGAGACCGAGGGCAGCACCGCCTGGGTGCTGCGGCTCGCGAGCAAGCTCGCGGTGGTCACCAAGGTCGGCGGCGGCAACGGCCTGTGCCTCGACCCGATCGCTCCCAAGCGGCCCTTCGACGGCCGCGTCGGCCAGCTCTACCTCACCATCGCGCCCAGCCATCCCGACCACGACAAGGTGCGAGACGGTACCTTCATGGACTTGGTCCACGGCACCTACGTGACTCGTGGTTACGCGGCGGCGCGCTTCGCGCCATACCAGGGCGC
>SKMG01000424.1 GCA_007121175.1 Trueperaceae bacterium
CGGCGCAACTGCTGCCGACGCAACGATAGCGGCCGGCTCCAGAGCGGAGCCGGCCGCGCTTCAGCACGGTGAAGCCTACGTCAATCGCTCGGCAGCAGCACCGAGTCGATCACGTGGATCACGCCGTTGGCGGTGAGGATGTCGGTGACGACGACAGTGGCGTCATTGACCTTGACCGCACCGTTCTCGAGGGCGACCGTGACGTCGCCGCCGTTCAGCATCGTCACGTCGACCGGAGCGTCAGCCACGAGTCCGACCACCTGCGAGGCCAGGAGCGCGCCGGCGCCGGTCACGTGGTAGAGCAGCACGTTCGTCAGCGCCTCCTGATCATCGAGCAGCCCCTGCAGCGCTCCGTCGGGCAGCGCGGCGAAGGCGGCGTCGGTGGGAGCGAAGACCGTGAAGGGGCCCGCCGCGACGTCCGCGAGCGTGTCGAAGACGGTCGTGTCGGCCGCCAGGACCGCATCGACCAGCACGGTGAACTCCTCATCGTCGGCGGTGGCGGCCTCGACGGCCACGTCGACGATCGTGCCCTTCGGCAGCAGCACCGTGTCGATGACGTGGATCACGCCGTTGCTGGCTTCGATGTCGGCGCTCTCGACGCGCGCCACGCCGTCGATCAGCAGGTCGTCACCGTCGACGATGAAGTACAGCAGCTCCGCTCCGAGCGAGCGGGCCGATACGGCGGCGATGGCGTCGGTCGACGAGACGGCGCCGGCGACCACGTGCAGTTCCAGGACTTCGCGGACGTCTGCCTCGCTCAGCGTGGGCAGCACGGACGCGATCGCGGCAAAGGCGTCATCGGTCGGCGCGAACACCGTGAAGGGGCCGGCGTCGTCGTCGGAGAGCGCCGTAGCGAGGTCCTCGGGCAGGATCGAGAGCAACGTCTCGAACACACCGGCATCGGCGGCAATGGCCGCGATGCTCTGGGGCTCGGGCTCCGGGTCCGGCGCGGGCTCCTGGCCGCAGGCGGCGAGTGCCGCCACGAGGGCAAGGATCATGACGATTGTGGTCAGCTTCTTCATGTGCACTCCTCAGATCGGGGATGGCTCGGCACCCTAGGGGCGCGAACTCCGGCGTCCTTAGACTATCCCCTGAGCACCGGGCCGTGAACCGCACCGTGAGCCACAATCGCCGCGCGAAACGGTCTGGGGTAGTCGCTAGCGCTCCCGCACGAACATCGGCATCCCGCCTTTCGGCCGGAGCGTCACCTGCGGCATCATCTGCGGCCGATGGTCCGATACCCGTTCCAATCCGAAGCGCTGCGCCAGCAGCGCCACGATCAGCCGCGCCTCCATGAGCGCCAGATCGCGACCGATGCACAGGTGCGGGCCGGCGCCGAAGGGCAGGTAGGCGAAGCGATGGCGCCCCGCAGACCGGTCGGGCAGGAAGCGATCCGGGTCGAACCGCGTCGGTTCGGGCCACCAGCGCCGGTCGCGGTGCGCGACATAAGGGGAGATCAAGAGCGACGTGCCGCGCGCGATCGGATAGCCGCACACGACGTCGTCCTCCACCGACTCGCGGGCGTACATCCACGTGGGGCTGTAGAGCCGCAACGTCTCGGACAGTATCCGGTCGGTGTACTCGAGCCGCTGTACGTCCTCCAGCGACGGTGCACGCCCACCGAGCACCACACGGAGCTCGGCCAGCAGGTCCGACTCGATTTCCGGCAGCGTCGCGAGCACGTACCAGACCCACGTGAGGAGCGTCATGGTCGTTTCGTGGCCGGCGAAGAAGATCGTCATGACCTCGTCGCGGACCTGCGTATCGGTCATTCCCTCGCCCGTGTCCGCGTCGCGCGACGCGAGCAGCATGTCGAGCAGGTCGTGCGCTTCGGCACTCCGCTGTCGCTCGGGTCGCTCGCGCCGCTCGCGAATGAGGTCGTACACGATCGCGTCGAGTACGCGGCGGGCCCGCAGGAAGCGGCGGTTGGCCGGAGTGGGCACGCGCAGCGGCGGGGCGAGGGGAGTGCGGCCGTGCCAGTAGATGAAGTGCTGCGCGACGTCGAACGCCTCGCCCAGGACGTCGAGCCGGTCTCGCACGTCCTCGCTGAACATCGCCTCCACCACGATGCGTAGCGTGAGCTTCATCATGTCGTCGGCGACGTCGACGGGCTGGTTGCCGGCGGCTGCGCGGCCCCAGCTCTGCGCGGTCTCCTCCGCTCGCGCCACGATGAGATCTGCGAAGCGTGCCACCCGCTGGCGGTGGAAGGCCGGCTGCATCAGCCGGCGCTGACGCAGCCAGCTCTCGCCGTTGTTGAGCGCCAGCCCGTTACCCAGCAGCAACCGGGCCGAG
Source organism: Trueperaceae bacterium (assembly GCA_007121175.1). Taxonomy (GTDB): domain Bacteria; phylum Deinococcota; class Deinococci; order Deinococcales; family Trueperaceae; genus CSSed10-48. The sequence goes on from SKMG01000424.1 coordinate 2,293, forward strand.
TCGACGCTGCGGCCGCGCACGTAGTTACGGTGGTTGTCTTGCAGAACGTGCTTGATCGCGTCGGGCTCCGTGATCAGCACGAGCTTCTTGAGGCCGAAGTCGAGCAGCGCCACACCGCCGTGCTCGGAGGCGGTGCGCTCGAAGAAGCCCAGCGCGTCCTGCGCCATGCTCGGCAAGACGCCGAGCAGCGGCACGCCGCGCGGGCCGGTGAGCGTCCTGGTAGGCGTGGTCATGGTCTGACTCCCGTCCTCGAGCGTCGTCCGGCTGTTCGCCACCCGCGAGCCGCGGCGAAACCCTGTCGCGATGCGCCGATGCTAACCGCGACCTGCTCTGACCCGCGGGCGTGAAGGACCGCGAGGGCGCAGGACGTCGCGCGCGAGCGCGACGCTGCCGAGGCCGGTTGCCACCATCGCCGCGAGGAACAGCACGAACAGGCTTAGGACCAGCACGAGCGGCCAACCCTGCGGGGCCCGGTCGCCGGCTGCCAGGCCCGTTGCGATCGCGGCGCCCTGCGCCGATAACAGCGCGAGCGCCGTGACGATCGCCCCGCCGATCACCAAGACCCGGCGGCGGCGCAGGCGTACGGCCGCCACCATCGACGACAGGGCGCCCGCGAGGAACAGCGGGAAGAGCTCCGCCGGCATCAGGAAGTCGAACAGGAAGCGACCTGCGCTGAACGAGGCGAGGAGCGACAACAGTACCGTCAGCGCCAGCGGCGAGCACACCAGCAGCGCACCAGCGACGGAGAGGACGCGGTCGATCGTTCGCGACGACGGCATCAGGCGTCTCCCTCGGAGGCGTCCGTCAGCCCTGGCGCGCCTGGCGCGGGCGCGACCCGCGGCCGACCACACGAGCTGCGCGCGAGCGCGCTGAGGTGCCGCAGGCGGCGCCGACGGGCTCAGCGTTCACTCCAGCCGTGGGCTCACGCTCCAGGGGCCGGCGCCTTCGTACCGCGCATGCCCGCAATCGCGCCAACCGCGAGCAACATGAGCAAGCCGGGCCACCCCACGCTCAGGGCCGTACTTAGCGTCGCCAGCGGCTCCGCGCCCGGGAACACGATCGGGCGCGCGACCAGGGTGGCGGCCAGGTAAGCGACAGGGCCCAGGAAGCGTGCCAGCGACACCGGCAGGTAGCGAACGGCGAGCACCACCAGCAGCGTGAACAGCACCAGCTCGATCAGCACGGTCGGCAGCATCGGCCCGGCGGGCATCCCGGTCACGAACCGGTTGAGCAGCGGCGCGATCACCGCCACCGCCAGCGCCGGGACCGGCGCCCCGCGCAGCACCAGCACCAGGCCGACGTAGAAGATCGGCAGGAGCCGCGCGCCGTGCGGCGGACCGCCGTCAGCCGGGATCAGGTGCACCAGGAACGGCAGCACGAAGGCCGCCGTGAGCCCGACGGTCACGGTCGCGATGCTGCGTACCCAGGGGCGGTCGAGCGCGATGGTCATGGCACTCCTCCTGTCGTGTCGCCGGGCGCGAGCGGGCGTGTCGCCGACACCGCCGCGGTTAGACCGCGATAGGCCCGGTTGGCGGCTCTGCCGCCCATGATAGACGCCCGCCCGAGCCTCGTGGGGCCCACGCGAGCCGATCGCGCCCAGCCTCGCCGCAGTACGATGGAGGCATGCAACGTGAGGCACCGCGCGGGCGCATTGCGGGCGACCGAGATCGGACGCCTGCGACGTCGGTCTGCGTGCGAGCGCCGGCATCCGCCGCTCGCCTCCGACTCCTGCTTCCGATCATCATCGTCGTGTCTGTGGGCATCAGCATGAGCGGCGCGCAAGCACGGTCTACGATCGCGGCCATCGGCTTGGCATCGACCGTGACCGTTGAGACACAGGACCACTGGGGCCGGCACCTGGGTCAAGGCAGCGGATTCGTGATCGCAGCTGGCCTGATCTTGACCAACGCACACGTGATCGGTGGTTCGACCTCGGTGCAGGTGCGGTGGGTCGAGGGCGGTGGCGCCGCGGTCGAGGCGCAGATCCTCCACAGCTGTCGCGGGCGCGATCTCGCACTCCTCGGGTTCGATTTCGCCGTCGGTCCAGCGCTGGTCTTGCGCACCGAGGATGCGCCCGCCATTGGTGATGACGTGTACGTCGTCGGAAGCCCGTACGGCCTGGAGGGCACGTTCAGCGCGGGTCTGGTGAGCAGCTACCGCCACTCCGGCGGCGAGCTGCTGATGCAGATCACCGCACCGGTCTCTCCAGGCAGCAGCGGCGGGCCCGTCTTGGATGACAACGCGCGCGTCGTCGGCGTCGTGGTCTCGGGTGTGCGTGCAGGGCAGAACCTGAACTTCGTGATCCCCACGTCAGTGGTCATGAGCTTCCTCGAGGAGCATCCCGCGTCGGGCACTGTCGCGGCTACGAAGACGGTAGGGAACGACGCACGACCGAGCTTCGACTGCGATCGCGCGTCCACGTGGTCAGAACACGCGATCTGCTCGTCCGCCGAGCTCGCCGCATTGGACGTCGCTCTGAACCAGAGTTATGCCAACGTCAGGACCACGCTCGATGCCGAGCAGTTCGAGCGCGTGCGAGCCGACCAGAGATCCTGGCTGGTCCGGCGTGAAGCATGCGCTGACCATGCTGCGCGAGAACAGCGCCTCGGCTGCCTGGCTCGAGCGATGGAGTCGAGAACGGCGGAACTCGATCGTCTGACACGTTGATCGGCGGCCGGCACAGCGGAGTCGCGCGATCCGCTTCAGCGCCGTGCACTGCCACTTCGAGCGCGCCGGTCGGGCCACCGGCCGCATGATCGCCAGTACGCGGCCGGTGTCGACTCGTGCTACGCCCCTCGACTGGCCCTCACGCGTCGCGCCACGAATGCTGCGGCTTCCAGCCGAGCCGCTCCTCGATCCTGCGGCAACTGAACGCAGAGTCAAACGGCCCGTAATCCGGCGCGAAGCGAGCACCCGGCCCGTAGAGGCGTTCGATGGCATCCTGCACGGGCGTATCGAGGCAGGTGTCGGCGGCTGCGATCAGGAACACCTCGTGCCCCGCGATGTCGCCCTCGAGCCCCGCCCGGAAGGCGGTCGCCACGTCGCGCACGTCGATGTAGCTCCAGAAGTTGACGCCGCCCTCCGGGAAGTTGTCCCGCCGGTACTGCAGCACGTCGTAGCCGTCGGGCATGATCACGTTGTTGATGCGCAAGGAGCAGATGGTCATCGACGGGTACTGCCGCACCATCGAGTCCGCGATCAGCTCGCCCAAGTACTTGCTGAGCGCGTAGGCGTTCGGGGAGTCCACCCTATCGGTCTCGTCGAACGGGAACTGCGGCGGCAGCTCGTCGGTCGTCAGCCAGCCGGTCGCCATCTCGCTGCTCGCGTACACCAGCCTCGATGCGCCGACGTCGCCGGCGGCCTGCATCACGTTGTTGGTGCAGAGCACGTTGTTGTCGAACGTCTGATGGCGCGGGAAACCGTGTGGCGACGGGTTCGCCGCCAAGTGGCAGACTCCCTCGGGCCGGAACTGCGACAAGACGTCGTACACCTCCCCGGCGTCGGTGAGGTCCAACTGCACGAACTCGCCCGGCAGGTCCGCCGGCGGTCGGGCCATGTCGAGGTTGATGACCTCATGACCACCCGCGACCAGTTCCCGCACCGTGTAGCTGCCGGCGCGGCCACTTCCACCTGTCACGATGACGCGCATGCACGTACCTCCATCTGCCGCCGGGTGGTGCGGGCGCGGCGCGAGGCGTGCCGACGACCGCCAAACGTTGCCCTGGCTTGGCACCTCCAGGATAGGACGCCAGCAGCCAGCCCCAGCCGCGACCACGCCCGCTCGGCCTCGGCGGCCATATGCCCGTCAGCTACGTGCGAGCGGCCTCCATGCGACGGCCCGGCAGGTGAGCGGCTACTCGGCCAGCGAGATGTACGTGGCGCGGACCTCTCCAGTGGCGATGTTCAGGGTTCCGGTGAAGCTGAAGACGGTGTGGTTCAAGAAGGCGTACTCAGGTGCCATGGTCTGGAACCACGCCGCACCATGCACTGGCATGTCGACGTCGGCGAACTCAAACTCCGGGTCGAGCATCGCTTCGAACGCCGGCGTCAGCGTCGCGTCGTGCATGAAGCCGCGCAACGTGAGAGCTACTGCCAGTCCGTTGGGAAGCAGGATGGCGCCACGGTAGTCCATCACCATGACACCATCGTGCCGGAAGAGCACGTGGTCGATGCCCTCGACCGCAGAGCCGGCGAAGAGGCCGTCCGTGACGACGCCGGCGGTCTTGCTGTCGAGCCGCAGTCCTTCGGGCACCAAGCCGATGACGTGGACGCCCGTCATCGAGGCCTCCATCGTCATGTGCGTGTGCGCCGGTGCTTCATCGCCGCTGGCCGTGCCCGTGATCGCGAGGACCGCCGCCAGGATCGTGGTGAACATCAGCTTCGTCATCGCGTCCTCCAAGTCCAGCGCGCACGCGCGCTGCAGTATTGGGGTTCGTGCCGCCTGTCTTCGATCTGCCTACTTCGTCACCGCTCGCTGAGGAGACGGTCTACTCCTCCCTGAAACGCGAGTACGTGCGGGGTGCGATGCGAGTAGCACGATGCTCGGTCTGGCTCGCACCGGCTCCATGCGCACGAGCCTTGCGGGCACGTCGAGCCGGCGTACTTCCTGAGGGGCGGAAACGCTAGGCTCACCTCCTCATCTCGAGCGCGTGCGCAGGGCGCTCGATTCGCGTCACGGTCTCGGCCAGAGGGTAGTGGGTCGGGCGTTCTGAAACCGTTCGGGCGGCGTCGGCTGCCTAACGTAACGCTGCCACTCGCCGTTCCAGGACGGTCTCACACGACGCCAGGCGCGCTCAGGATGGAGTCAGGATCGCGCACGCGACGCCCGGCGCGCGTGCCAGGCGGCCATCGAGCGTCGCGAGCGGCGCAGCGAGGGCCTCCGCGAGAGCGACGTATGCAGCGTCGTACGTACAAAGAGCCCCG
>SKMG01000028.1 GCA_007121175.1 Trueperaceae bacterium
GATCTGATCGTGTGCGGCGAGCGCGCCACCGACGGCGACACCGGTCAGGTCGGGCCGGGCATCGCGGCCTGGCTGGACGTGCCGCTCGCGACCTACGTTGCGGCGTTCGAGACGCTCGGAGCCGCCGGCGGCGAGCCGGTAGGGCTGCGGGTCGAGCGACTGGTCGAGGAGGGCTACGAGATCCTCGAGCTGCCGCTGCCGGCGCTGCTCACGGTGGTCAAGGAGATCGGCTCACCCAGGCTGCCGACCCTGCGGGGCAAGAAGCGCGCCAAGGTCACTGACATCCCGCTCTTCAATGCCGAGAACCTCGCGCTCGACCCAGCCTCGATCGGCCTCAAGGGCTCACCCACCAAAGTGGTCAAGGTCGCCACGCCCAAAGTCACCCGCAGCGGCACGGTGGTGCGCGCGACCGACGAAACCGAGCTCGCGCAGGCCGTCGATCAGCTGATGACGTTCTTAGACGAGCGCGGCCTGCTGCCGCCAGGAGGCCGGGCATGAGCTTCGTCTGGACCTTAGCCGAGCAGCAAGACGGCCGCCTCAAGGGCGTCTCGTTCGAACTCCTCGGCCGCGCCCGCAGCCTGGCCGATAAGCTCGAGACCAAACTCGCCTCGGTCGTGATCGGCCACGGCGTGAGCGAGGAGCAGCTCGAGCAGTTGGTCCAGCGCGGCGCCGACGAGGTCTACGCCATCCAAGACCAGCGCCTCGCTCACTTCGTGTGCGAGAGCTACAGCAACATCCTCGCGCACCTCATCCGCACCTACCACCCCACCATCTTGCTGGCCGCGGCGACGAGCATGGGCCGCACCGTGATGCCGCACGTGGCGGTACGGGTGCACACCGGCCTCACCGCGGATTGCACCGAGCTCGACATCGAACCCGGCACCGGCAACCTGCTGCAGACCCGCCCAGCCATCGGCGGCAACATCATGGCCACCATCAAGACGCCCAACCACCGCCCGCAGATGGCCACGGTGCGCCCCAAATCAAGCCGCCCGCTGCCCGCAGACCCCAACCGGGTCGGCAAGATCATCGAGGTGCCGCTCATCGAAGAGCTGCTCGATGAGCGCGTCCACGTCGTCGGCTACCGCACCGACACCGCCGACTTCGTCAACCTCGAGGAAGCCGACGTGGTGATCGCCGGCGGCCGCGGCCTCAAGAAGGCCGACAACGTCACGCTATTGCGCGACCTCGCGCACGAGCTCGGCGGCGTCATAGGCGCCAGCCGCGACGCCATCGACCGCGGCTGGCTCTCCTACTCCCACCAGATCGGCCTCTCGGGTAAGACCATCTCCCCACGCCTGATCATCACCGCCGGCATCAGCGGCAGCATCCAGTTCCTCGCCGGCATCAAGACCAGCCAGACCATCGTCAGCATCAACACCGACCCCGACGCCAGCCTGCACAAGGTCGCCGACTTCGGCATCATCGGCGACCTCTTCGACGTCCTCCCCGAACTCCAGCGACGCCTCGAACGACGCCGAACCGCAACCGACCGCACCCCCGAGGACGCCCCAGTCGGCGAACTGCAGCGGGCGGAACCCTCATGAGCTACCAGCCCGTCACCTCCACCGTCCTCACCGCCTTACGCGACATCGTCGGCGAACGCGGCGTCCTCGCCGACGCCGAACGCATAGAAGCCTACGGCCACGACGAGACCAGCACCGACGAGTACGGCCACCTCCCCGAAGTCGTGGTGCTCCCCACCACCAGCGAACAGGTCGCGCAAGTCGTCAAGCTCGCCAACAGAGCACGCATCCCGATTACCCCCCGCGGCGCCGGCAGCGGCCTCTCCGGCGGCGCCATCCCCGTCTTTGGGGGCATCCTGCTCTCGCTCGAGAAACTCAACCGACTGCTCGAACTCGACCTAGACACCATGACCGTCACCGTCGAAGCCGGCATGGTCACCAACGACCTCGCCCACCTCGTGCAAGAACAAGGCCTCTTCTTCGCCGGCTACCCCATGAGCGTCGAAACCTGCTACATCGGCGGCAACATCGCCCACAACGCCGGCGGCGGCAAAGCCATCAAGTACGGCGTCACCGGCCGCTACATCCTCGGCTTAGAGCTCGTCACCCCCACCGGCGACACCCTCTGGCTCGGCGGCAAACTCGCCAAAGACGTCAGCGGCTACGACCTCAAACAACTCGTCATCGGCAGCGAGGGCACCCTCGGCATCGTCACCAAAGCCATCATCAAACTCCTCGCCTACCCCACGACCGCCTCGGACCTCCTGGTGCTCTTCGAAACCCCCCGCGCAGCCATCGACGTCGTCCCCATCATCATGCGCCACGGCATCACCCCCACCGGCATCGAGTTCATGGACCGCCTCTCGATCGAAACCAGCTGCAACTACCTCAACGAAACCCTCCCCTACCACAAAGCCGGCGCCATGCTCCTCATCGAAATCGACGGCAACCACCCCGACCAAGTCGAAGCCGACCTCATCGCCATCGGCGACCTCTGCGAAGCCCACGGCGCCATCGAGGTCTACGTCGCCGAAGACCGCAACACCATCGAACGCATCTGGGCGGTCCGCCGCAACATCGCCGAAGCCTTCAAGGTCTACAGCCCCACCCAGAGCCTCGAAGACATCGTCGTCCCCATCAACCGCATCCCCGACATCATCCCCGAACTCGAGAGACTAAGCCACCGCTATGACATGCGCATCCCCTGCTACGGCCACGCCGGCGACGGCAACCTCCACGCCACGCTGGTGAAACACCCCGACACCGACAACCGCACCTGGCTGCGCAACAAAGACGCCTGCCTCCGCGACCTCTACCGCATCGTCCACGGCTACGGCGGCAAGATCAGCGGCGAACACGGCATCGGCCTCAAACGAAAAGCCTACCTCCCAGCGGTGACCAACCCCGTCGAGATCGAACTCATGCGCGCCATCAAACGCGCCTGGGACCCCAACAACATCATGAACCCCGGCAAGATCTTCGACCTAGAGCCCGTCCCAGCCTGAGTCGCGGCCTGGGTCGCGCGTCGCGCCGGCCATTGACGCGGCCTGCACGCTGCGCATCGAGTACGTCCCCTTGCGCTCGTTGGATGGGCGACGTCGGTGTGGAGACGTCCGTTCACAATTGAGACATGGCCGGCCGCGACCCCCGCGGGCTGGCGTCGTCTTCTCGTCATCTGCTCTCCGGAGGAGGACTCCGCATGGCCCTCGATGATTTCTTCGAGTCCGAAGTGCTGATCGCCGTGCTCGCGACCGCCGTCGTCATGTCACCCAAGGGCCGCAAGTTCCTGCGCCGAGGCGCGGTGCTGGGCCTGGCGGGTGCGCTCACGGCCGGCGACGCGCTTTCGACGTTCGGTCGCGGGGTCGCGAAGGGCGCTCAGGAGACCGTCAAGGCGACCGCCGCGAGCGTCAAGGAGACGGTCGAGGAGGGCCGGCGAGAGCGTCGCGAAGATGCCGAGGATGCGGAGATCGAGGCGGAGGACGAGGCCTCATGAGTAAGGGCCGCGCCAAGCGGGATGCGAGCAAGAAGGACGAAGACGGCAAGGGAACTCGCGGCGACGGCCAGCCTCGTACCAGGGCCGAGTCCGCGGCACGGACGCTGGGCGAGGCCGAGGACCGCGCCGAGGAGCTGCTCGACGATCTCGGCCAGCGCGTGGGCGCCATCAGCGTCTACGCCGCCTTCCTGTTGCGCAAGTATGCCGCCCGCGCCCGCGAGGAGGCGGAGGACATCTGGGCGGAGGCCCAGCAGCTGCGCCGCGAGCAGCGCTCCTGATGCATCAGACGCACGTCCTGAGCGACACCCCCGGTCGACTCCGTCTCCACCTCCCTGCGTGGTCGGGCCACCAGAACCGCAGCGTGGAACGGCAGTTGCGCGGTGCCGTCGGCGTGCGCCGCGTGCGTGCCAACGCCTACACCAAGAACCTGCTCATCGATTACGAGCCCGATGCCACCGACGTCGACGCCGTGCGCGCGGCGATTGGAGCGCTCTCGCTGCCCGAGGGCGCCGGCCTCCCCGAGCCGCCGGACGATCCGCCGCTGCGGCAGCAGCGGTCGCACGAACGGCAGCGCGCCCGCATCGCGGTACGCGGGCTCGATCGCAACCTCGTGCTGGCGCGCGAGGTGGAGCGGCGGCTGGAGCGCTACCGCACGGTGCGTGCCCGCGCCAACCCCACGAGCGGGCGCGTGTTGGTCGAATGGTCTGCCGACGAGGTGAGCCTCGAGGAGATCCTGGACGACCTCGCAGCGCTCGAGCAGGCGGCGCTGCCGGGGCCGGCCGAGCCGTGGCCGGCCGATCCGCTCGATGCCGGCAGCGTGGTGCAGGGCTCCACGCGGCTCGTTGGCGCCGCGCTGGCATTGAGCCTGCTCTCGGGTAAGCGCGTGCTCGGCCGGGCCGCGCCGCTGGTCTCGCGGCCGGGCCCGGCGCTGGCCGCCGAGGTCATCACGCTGCTGTATGCCTTCCCCACGCTCCGCGCAGTTCTGCGCCGGATGCTCGGGCCGAACGGCGCCGACTTCGTCGTCGGCATGTCGAGCATCGTCACGCTGCTGCTCGCCGGCAAGACGCTGGGGCTGGTGCTGGCAGCGGCCGAGGCGCTCCGGCTGGTGCCCGCGGCCCTCGCGCAGCGCCAAGCCTGGAGCCGCTTCGAGGAGCGGCACGAGCGCATCCCCGCCGCGCTCCCCGACAAGGAGGTTCGGCTCGAGCCCGGGGACCGCTCGCCGCTCTCCGGTGAGGTGCTCGCGGGTAGCGGCACCGCCATCGGCAGCGACGGACTCCCCCTGCCGGTGGCGCCCGGCAGCATCGTCCCGGCAGGCGCCACCCTCTATGGGAGCGAGTTCACGCTGCGGCTGCACGCGAGCGAGCAGCAGCGTTGTGGGCCGCGCCCGAGTCCGGTGGCTCCGGGTCTGCTGGAGCGCTACCTGAAGCTCGCCGGCGGCGTCTCGCTGCTCTACGCGGGCTTCATCGGTCTCGCCACGCGGTCGTTCTCGCAAGTCTTCGGCGCGCTGCTGATGGTGAACGCGCGCGCGGCGCTGATAGGCGCCCAGGGCGCGAGCCAAGCCGCCGACGCCAGGGCGGTGCGCTGCGGCGTGACCTTGACGCGCGCTCGGCCCGAGCGCACCGTTCAGTTGCCGAGCATGCTGCTGCTCGACGCGGCGCGGCTCCTGGCCGACGGCCTGGAGCTCGAGGGCGTGCTGCCGCTCACCGGCGGCGAGGACTCCGAGATGGTCGCGGAGCGCTCAGCGGCGGTCGCCGCGGCGGCCGGCGCCCCCTGGGGAGACGCCTTCGACCCGGCGGTCTCAGGCGTGACACCGGGCGGTTTCGACGCCGGCGCGGGCGCCTTCGATGGGCAGGTGGCCAGCGCCGTGCTCGACGGCGTGCGCTTCACCCTGGGCGAGTGCCGCGACTGGAGCTCGATACCGGTCGCCAGTGGCCTGCAAGACCGCGGGGTGCGCCTGCTGCTGTTGGGGCGCGAGGGCGACGAGGCGCCGCTCGGCATCGTGATGCTGCGTCCAGCGCTGGCTGCGGGAGCGCACGGGCTGGTCGACACCTGCCGCCGCAGAGGCATCGAGCTGGCGGTGCTGGCGGGTCGTGACGCCGCGGCGGCGCGCCACCTCGCGGCTCGCGCGGGCGTGCCGCTGATCGACGACGACGACGCCGTGGGCGTGATCCGCGCCAAGCAGGAGCAGGGCGGGCAGGTCGCTTTCGTCGCCGATCACGCCGAGGCAGGCGGGGCCTTCGCTGCCGCCGACCTGTCGATCGCGCTCACCCGTGGCACGATCGACTTCCCAGCCAGGCCCGATGCGCTCGCCGACGACCTCGACGCCGTCGCCGTGCTCATCGAGGCCGGCGGCAGGCATGAGGCGGTGGTCCGTGATGCGGTCGGGCTCTCGGCGGCGGCGAACCTCTTCGGCATCGGTTGGGGACTCAGCCCCTACCGCGAGCACGGCCGCACCATGGCGGCGAGCCAGGTTGCCGCCCTCGCGGCCCTGGCCTCGAGCTGGCTGCGCCTCGGCGGCGGCCAGCCCTCGAGCACGGCGCTCTCCCGCATCGCCGATCCGCGGCCCGAGCGCTGGGGTCGACTCGAGCTCGAGGAGGTCCTCGCCCGGCTCGAAACGGGCGAAGGCGGGCTCCGCAGCGCCCAGGCGCGCGAGCGCGAGCACGAGCGGGCGCCGGGCAGCCGGCGCAAGCCGCTGCTCACGCTGATTACCGAGCAGCTGCGCTCGCCGCTGGTCGTGACGCTCGCCGCCAGCGCCGGGCTCTCGATCCTGCACGGCGGCGGCGTCGACGCGCTGCTGATCGGCGCCACCATCGCCGTCAACGTCGGGCTCGGCGCGTACCAGGAGCGCCACACGGGCGAGGCTGCTGAGGCGCTCGAGCGCCTCAGCAGCGTCACGGCCACGGTCGTGCGCGACGGCGAGCCTACGCGGCTGCCGGCGCGCGACGTCGTCCCTGGTGACGTGGTCGTGCTGGCGCCCGGCGACCGGGTGGCGGCCGACGCCCGCCTGATCGAGGCCCAGAACCTCGAGGTCGACGAGTCGGCACTCACCGGCGAGTCGCTACCGGTGCCCAAGGTCGCCCAGAACGGTGAGGCGCTGGCGCGGATCGTCCTCGAAGGCAGCGACGTCACCTCCGGGACGGCCCGGGCGGTGGTGTTCGCCGTCGGCCGCCACACGCGCCTCGGCGCCACCGCCGCCGCCTTGGCCGCCAGCGAGGAGGACGAGGACAGCAGTCCGCTGGCACGCCGGCTCCAGACCATGCTCAAGGAAGTACTCCCCTGGGCCGCCGCCGGCGGCGCGCTGGTCACCGGGTCGGGCATCCTGCAGGGCCGCGGTCTACCGCGACAGCTGGCGATCGGCGCCAGCGTCGCGGTCGCTGCGCTGCCCGAGGGGCTGCCGCTGCTCGCCCGGATGGGTGAGGCCGCGGTGGCCAGACGGCTCGCTGGGCGGCATGCGGTGGTCCGCCGGCTCGCGGCGGTCGAGGCGCTCGGACGCGTCGACGTCGCCTGCGCCGACAAGACCGGTACCCTGACCGAGGGACGCCTGCGGGTGCGGCTGATCGCCGACCTCGAGCGCGAGTCCCGACTGCCCGGCCGCATCTCCAAGGATCACCGCTACACACTCCTGACCGCCGCGCTGGCCAGCCCCCGGCCCGAGGCGGCCGGTGTGGTCGTGCGCCCGACCGACAGCGCCGTGGTCGAGGCCGCCGAGGCGGCGCGGCTCGGTAGCCAGCTGCGCACCGCGCGCGACGCC